>NZ_JAUBQB010000192.1:0-1475 GCF_036701035.1 Microcoleus sp. Pol7_B2
TTAAGAGCTATGCAGTGCTTAAAACAATAAATACAGGAGGATTCATTATTATTCCAGTACCTCTGTGTTTAACTTGTTTAGAGCGAAATTTTGAGACCGGCTTTTTCACAACTCTTGGGTTGTTTCTCTGAACCCTTTGAGGTAGAAGTTGGTCAAGTATCTCCAAAGTTAACCACTTCAAAAAAAGGGAAGTTCCTGTGGTTGTAACCGCTGAAATTTTGGGAGAGCGCGACGAATAACTCGTAAGGTTCCAGTAAAAGAAAGACGCAATGGTGAAACACCTGCGTTGCTTGCTGCTTGAAAAATCAATGACCGTACAGCCCAATGTCCTAGCAGTAAACCATAAATTTCTTGTACCACCTCCTTTGGTCTTTGAGAACGAATATGAGTTTTTCGTCCTAATAAATGTACTTTCAGTTCATCAATCGTATTCTCAACTTCCCAACGTTGATGATATTCACAGGCAAGTAACTGGGCCGTAAATTTTTCTGCTGACAATAAACTCGTAATTAAACGATATCTAATTGGTGCTTCGGGGTGTTCGGGATGCTCAATTGTGTACTCAATTACTCTTACTTGTATTGGCTGAAATCCTTTTTTTCTTAATTTGCCTGATGGATAAATCCAACTCAAATATGAACCATCATCTAATTGTGTTTCGTTTAAGAATTTAACGTTGGATGGAATTCGCCCCACATACTCACAACCTTTACTGACTGTAGCTTCTACCATCGCATAAGAATGTAAACCTCTATCCCACATCAATAGCATTCCCGGCGTTACTGAGCGTAACAACTTTAACGCTCTTACTCTTTCTCCCATTTTATATGGACACATTAAGGCATCAAAGATTAAATGTGTTCCTGCCTCTACTAAAATGACTAATCTAGCTTTAGGGAACGCTGCTCTTGTACCTGGGCGACTTCCTGGACGACCAAAAACCCTAGCATTTTCATCACTATCTGGGATATCTAAGCAGGTTCCATCTATCACTACGACCCGGAGTTGATGGATAAAAGCTCCTACTGTTTCGACTCTAGCCATTGGTCGCACTAAGGAATGAAACAACTGTCTCATTACACCTGCTCCTAATCTTTGTCTGGCTTGAGTAATTGCCGATTTACATGGAAATAACCAATATTTACCAATTTTTATCCATCCTTCATTAAGACCATCAATCAAATTTTTTAGTACATCCCGCATTGAATCTTTCGACCACAGACTCATGGCGATTACCAGACACACTACCAGTTGTGCTGGCAGGGCGCGATGACGTTTCTCTTCAGCCTTCGTTTTAGTAATCGCCTGTTCGATTGCAGTAGCTGGAATCGCCATTTCTATTGCTTTGAATATCTCCCTACTTGGGATTTTGGGAGATACTAATGAGAATTCTTTGAGATGCACGCTAACTTACTCTCCATTTTTGGAAACAATACCTAATTTACCAGGGTTTGAGCCTTAACTGAACCGTATTG
>NZ_JAUBQB010000141.1:0-6994 GCF_036701035.1 Microcoleus sp. Pol7_B2
GGTCAAGCGGGATCCGCTAGGGGACGATCGCCCCTTCCATTATATAATCATCCGATCACAATAAATCCACCCTGCTTCTTAAGGGGGATTTAGGGGGATCTGGCATCGGATAAAAGCGAGAGATACAAAGGTTTCAGACTTAAGTTGACACATATCGGCAATGCCGTCTCTTTACCCGGCTCTGCTGTTTCACATTTAAAACCATGTCCGCTGGCCTCGCATCCAGAGCTTTAATCTGTAATCTCTAAGCATCTTTTATGAGCCAGTGTCTCAACCCTGATTGCCTATTCCAAAACCCGTCTGGCTATACAAAATTCTGTCAAAAATGTGGGAATAAACTGCTATTGGGCGATCGCTACGGAGCCCAAAAAATTATTGGACAAGGGGGATTTGGGCGCACTTTTCTAGCTCTTGACCAGTATAAACCATCAAAACCTCCCTGCGTTATTAAACAATTCTACCCCCAATTTCAAGGCACTTCTAGTATCCAGAAAGCTGCTGAGTTATTTGAGCTTGAAGCAGTCCGCCTAGAACAGTTGGGTAAACATTCTCAAATTCCCGACTTATTAGCATATTTTAGTCAAGATGGACGGCAGTATTTAGTCCAAGAATTCATCGACGGTGAAAATTTAGCCCAAACACTAGAATCTAAGGGATATTTTAGCGAAACGCAGATTCGCAATTTGCTTAATAATTTACTGCCAGTATTCGAGTTCATTCACTCTAGCCAAGTTATTCACCGAGATCTCAAGCCAGAAAATATTATTCTTAGGCAAGATGGGCAACTGGTTTTAGTTGATTTTGGTGCGGCGAAATATGCGACACAAACGGCTCTAGCGGTAACGGGAACGAGGATCGGGACGGCTGGATATACGGCACCAGAACAAGCCAACGGCAAAGCTATTCATGCGAGTGATATTTATAGTCTGGGTGTCACTTGTCTGTGTCTGTTAACTGAGGGTGAACCGATTGATTTATTCGATGATAGCGAGTTTGAGTGGGTGTGGCGAGAACACTTAAAAACATCTGTCAGTTCGGAACTGGGTCAGATTTTAGATAAAATGATACAACCTGCTATTAAAAAACGTTATCACTCTGCTACTGAAGTGTTGCAGGCTCTTGCTTCTCAATCACCTCAATTATCAGCTCAAACACCTCTATCGGCACCGCCACCAGACTCCCTGAAATCGGCGCGGGGTGTTGACTATACTCGTCTGCGGGATTTATTGGCCACAGGGGAGTGGAAAGAGGCGGATCAGGAAACATTCAAGGTGATGTTAAAAGCTGCTAGACGGGAGAAGGAAGGTTGGTTCGATACGAACTCGATCGAGAATTTTCCTGGCGATGATTTGCGGACGATCGACCAATTGTGGGTAAAATACAGTCAGGGTCGCTTTGGTTTTAGCGTCCAGAAAAAAATCTGGTTAGAAATAGGCGGTAAAATTGATTATGAGACTGAATCCAAGCTAGGCGATCGTGTCGGTTGGCGAAAGAGAAGGAAAGATTGGTTGAGCTACAATGATTTAACCTTTAATTTGCAAGCACCACGGGGGCACCTCCCGTCGTGTGCGCGTGTGTTTGCGTGGGGGGGAGGAGGATTGGGTTGGGTTGTTGGGGTGTTGGGGTGGTTAGGGTTGGTTGTATGGTTCTCTCTTCTTTCGCATCAAGAGCTATAAGCTGTAATTTGTAGCGATTTTAGCCCTTTGTAAAGTCTTTTTTTGAGAACCTTTTTCTACCAAGTTATCGGCTTTTGTTCATTTCATTACCTGTTACGCTTTGATATCACTCTTCAAACAACAAACTTGCGAAATTAGGGTCATAGCAATTGGCTAACACAAACTGTTTAGGGTTCAGAAACCGGGGTTTTTAGCAAATATTTAGTTGTAGTTAGCCGATTCGGTAAAAACCCGATTTCTTTGGTCAGTGCGTAAATCCTAATCTACTCTAAATTCCAGATAAAATGATGAGTTATGCCATTGCGATCGAAAAAACACCCAATAACTATTCAGCATATCCACCAGATTTACCCGGATGTGTAGCCACAGGCACTACCCTTGCGGAAGTACAGCAGCAAATTAAAGAAGCAATCGAATTTCACTTAGAACGATTGCGAGAAGAAGGTTTATCGATTCCCGAACCAACTACGCTTTGTGAGTATCTAGAAGCACTGTAGTAGGGGAAAATATTTCATAAATTAAGCAGAAATAAAACCTGATTTAGACGCAAAACAAGCAGCGCAATAAATAAATCCGAGAACTTGCATTCCTCACTACAAACGTTTTTTATTAATAGTAATTGACCGGACATAAAATCAAACCTAAGTATTTGATGCCAATAAAGTTTTTATATGAAAAAAAGAAAAGTTGCAGGAGTAACAAATGAATCTTTCTTTAGGAATAGATTTCGGCACGACTGGCGCGCGATCGACTGTCATAGACTCCCAGGGTACAATACATTGTGAGACGGAATATACTTTTGCTAACAAGGGGCCACAACAGCCTGAATTGCCCTCGGTGTGGCAAAATGCGCTGTGGGATGTGATCGAGCAAATTCCCCCAACAATCCGCAACCAGGTAAAGGCGATCGCCCTTGACGGCACATCTTCCACTGTCATGCTGTGCAATACCGACGGTATACCAGTATGCGAGCCGATTTTATACAATGATGCGCGCGGTGCAGCGGTGACAGAGAGGTTGCGGGCGATCGCGCCGGATAACCACACAGTATTGAGCGCTACATCGAGTCTGGCTAAACTCCTGTGGTTCCAAGACTTTCGAGAGGAAACCACCCCTACGGTTTTCCTGCATCAAGCTGACTGGCTGGCATTTTTGCTGCACGGAAAATTGGGAATTAGCGACTATCACAATGCTTTGAAGCTCGGTTTCGATGTTGATACTTTGTGCTATCCGAATTGGCTGATAGAGGGAATTGCGGGCGCTGCAACGCCTGAATTACCGCAAGTTGTAGCACCGGGCACGCCTGTGGGGGAAGTGAGAGTGCAAGTGGGCGATCGCTTCGGTTTTCCCCGCCATTGTATGGTTTGTGCTGGCACAACCGATAGCATTGCCGCCTTTTTAGCGAGCGGTGTTAATTTACCAGGGGAAGCAGTAACTTCTCTCGGTTCTACACTAGCAGTCAAACTTTTAAGTCATACCCGCATAGATGATTCTAGATACGGGATTTACAGTCATAAATTAGGCGATTTGTGGTTAGTTGGAGGTGCTTCTAATACCGGAGGTGCGGTGCTCCGGCATTTTTTCACTGATGTTGAGCTGCAGAATTATACCACACAAATTGATCCAGCACAAGAGAGTTTGCTGGATTATTACCCATTGTTGAAAAAGGGCGATCGCTTTCCGATTAATGACCCGAATTTGTCCCCCAGACTCGAACCGCGTCCCACTGATCCAGTGGAGTTTCTGCACGGTTTGCTAGAAAGCATAGCGCGGATTGAAGCGCGGGGGTATCAATTATTGCAAGAATTCGGTGCAACTCCTTTGATAAAAGTTTTTACTGCTGGCGGCGGGGCAAAAAATTCTGTTTGGAGTGCGATTAGAAAGCGTTATTTAAAAGTGCCTGTAGTAACGCCAATTCATACTGCGGCTGCTTATGGGACGGCGTTATTAGCAATGCGAAGTGTTACAGATTAGAGTTATTGCATAAATCTTGGATGGATAGGGAAACCGCAGATTTATGCAGATTAACGCAGATGCTTTGCTATATACTTTGCGAATGGAGGTAATCTTATTTATCGAGGCGATTGAAACCGCTACAAACTCTGATATTTTTACTTACACTCGCTGCAACTTAGCTGTTCTCGGATCGATGATTTTTCTGCCCAAACCCGAAAACTTAATTGCCAAATTAATTTTGTCGCCCGCCCCTAAAACGTGCGTAATTTCTCCAACTCCAAAAGCATGATGAAAAACCCGATCGCCCGTTTGCCAATCCGTCGATTGTCCATTGTTTCCCGGTTTAGAACTCCCCGAATTAGTGGCTGAATTATTAGTTTTTCCTTTAGATGCAGCCGTTTTCCCCGCTGGAGTTTTCTTCGCGCTTCCAGCCAGCAAATGTGTCGGCAATTCGCCTAAGAATAGCGAAGGGGTGCAGTGTTCCCGGAAACCTCCCCACAAGCGGCGTTCGCGAGTGTGGGTGAGAAATAGCAATTCCTGGGCGCGAGTGATGCCGACGTAGCACAAACGGCGTTCTTCTTCGATCGCTTTCGGGTCGTCCAAACTGCGGAAATTGGGAAATAAACCCTGTTCCATTCCGACTAAAAACACTACGGGAAATTCTAGCCCTTTGGCTGAGTGCAGCGTCATCAGCGATACGCGGGAATCTTCTTCTTGCAAGTCATCTAAATCGGATGCTAAAGATGCTTTTGCTAAAAATGATGTTAGGGTCGCTTCTTCGTTTTGTTCTTCAAATTGTAGAACTGCATTGTACAATTCTATGACGTTTTCTATGCGATTTGTGGCTTCGTCGGTTCCTTGATTTTTCAAATCTTCAATGTAGCCTGAATCTTGGATAATTCCTTGGACAATTTGCGAAGCCGGCAGAGTTTCAACTTGCGATTGCCAACGACCAATCATTTCGGCAAACTTAATAATAGCTTTTGCCGATCGCCCTGCGAGAGTATTGACCGAAGATTCATCGCTGAGGATTTCCCACAACGGAATGCCCAATTGAGTTGCAGCGTCTTCGATTTTGGAAAATGTGGTATCGCCAATGCCGCGACGGGGAGTATTGATGATGCGTTTGAGGCTGACGCTATCGTCGGGATTGGCAACCGCCCGCAGGTATGCTAGGATATCTTTGATTTCTTTGCGATCGTAAAACTTCAGGCCGCCGACAATATTGTAAGGAATGTCTAAACGCATTAACGCTTCTTCAAAAGAGCGAGATTGAGCGTTGGTGCGGTAGAGAATAGCAAAGTTACTGCCGTTTTCGTATTCGGAGTTTTGGCGCTTTAAGGAATGAATTTGACCTGCTACAAATTCCGCTTCATCTAATTCGTTGTCGGCGCGCCAAACAACAATCGGAGCTCCCGGTTCGCGAGTCGGGCGCAGAATTTTCTCGATCCGTTCGGTATTGTGTTCGATCAAGTGATTCGCCACTTGCAGGATGTTTTCGCGCGATCGATAATTTTCCTCTAATTTTACCATTGTCCGAGTTTTATCGTCGGACAAACCATCTCCGAAATCCTCTTGAAATTCCAGCAATATCGTATAATCTGCCATCCGAAAACTGTAAATTGATTGATCGACATCGCCCACGACAAAAATCGAGCGGTTTTGCCATTTATCGAAGCTTTTCGGGTCGGCGTTATTTGTCACCAACATCCGAATCAAATCGTATTGAGTGCGGTTAGTATCTTGGTATTCGTCAACTAAAATATGGCAAAACTTTTTATGCCAGTAACTTAATACTTCCTCGTTTTGGCTCAAAAGTTTAACGGGAACCAGGATTAAATCGTCAAAATCTAGGGCATTGTTGGCTGCTAAAGCGTCTTGGTAGCGACTGTAAACATCGGCAATCACACGGCCTCGATAATCCGGTTCTGCTGCTTGGTATTCTTGAGGTGACAAGCCTTTATTTTTAGCGTTGCTGATGACATAGCGGACTTTTCGCGGGTCAAATTTCTTGTCGTCGAGGTTCAGTGTTTTGGTGACGATTTGTTTGACGATACTTTGAGCATCTGATTCATCAAAAATCGAAAAATTTTTCTGCCACTTGCGGCCTTTTTCGTCTTGGTATTTTTCAATATCGTAGCGGAGAATGCGGCCGCACAAAGAGTGGAAAGTTCCCATCCAAATGTGCTTGGTAATTCTCTGGTAAATTTGCGATCGCAATTTGGTTTGTACATCCGGGGCTAAGTCTACCAAAGGTTTGCCATATTCCGCTTCAGCTTGCTGAGTTGCCAGCAATTTCTCAATTCTTTCTTTCATCTCCCTAGCGGCTTTATTTGTAAATGTCACCGCCAGAATATTTTCAGGATCGACTCGATGGGTGCGAACTAAGTTAGCAACTCGGTAAGTTAGAGCTCTGGTTTTGCCGGAACCAGCGCCCGCTACTACTAATAGCGGCCCGTTATAATGGGCGACTGCTTGGCGCTGAGATGGGTTGAGGTGGCTGAGGAAATCAGTGGTTTGAGTCATAGCTAGAAAGTTAGTTTAATTTTTTAAGGGGTAAATAATACTTGGTATGCGATACTGGGAGTTTTTTTAAGGTAAGGTGCGTTAGGCGCACCCTATATTATAACTAGAAAGGTGATTTTTTGAACTTTAAATATTTTTTTGCCCAGCGAGTTGTTTAAGGTAAGGTGCTCGGCGCGCCCCCTACACTATAACTAGATAGGTAATTTTTTTTAACGTTTAAATATCTGTGTTAGCCACATTGCTGCTAATATTCCCAAGCAAATCCAAATGGCAATAATCACAACAGCGGCAGCCCGATTTATCGGTTTTCCTCGCTCTATTTCTGCGGCTGCTTTTTCCCGACACTCGGCTAAAACCTGTGGCGGAATCATCTTCAGTACCAGCCAAATTCCCAAGGGTACAATTATCAAATCGTCCAAGTAGCCGAGAATCGGTATGAAGTCAGGAATTAAGTCGATCGGGCTAAAAGCGTAGGCAACCGTAAGGCCTGCTAAAATTCTGGCGTACCAAGGTACTCTCTGGTCTGTACTTGCTAAATAAACAGCGTAAGTCTCTTTTTTGAGTCGGCGGGCAACTTGTTTTAAGGATTGCATCTTTTAACAATTTTATCATTTTTAAAGTTTATTTAAAATGAAAGAGGATCTGCGTCGGAGTGTCATAAACTGGGTGGGTTTCTATATTTATCGTTGCCAAACCTCTTATTTTACCCAGAACACCAATTTTTTAGTGGAGCGTCCTGCCGACATCATAATAACTCATAATTTCTTCAGAATTACTGACTATTTTTTTAGTTGCTAAAAATGTAACAACCCGGATATTTAGCAATTTCAGTGGGA
>NZ_JAUBQB010000193.1:0-1381 GCF_036701035.1 Microcoleus sp. Pol7_B2
TTATATCGCGATGATTCGTATTATGGTCAGACGACTCGCATAATTTTTTACTGGTTTCGACTTTTAAAACATCCTCTGAGATCGTGTCCGGTCGATCAACTGCAATATCCGAAAAAAGCCTTGAGCTGCTTTAAGAAAGCAAATAGCTCTAGAACCGCTGGTCTCATTCTTCCCATGGACTGCCTTTGGCTTCCAACTCTGCCATTTTTTCCTTCCTTAGTTCATGTAAGGTTCTATTAGTCGAACTAAGCACTGCCCATTCATAAATATTTATAGAAGACCAACCAGTAACTTTCTTTCCCCAATTATTATAGGAAATTTCTTCCCCATTAAATCTGACCAATGTATCATCAATTATTATAGCTTCAGAGCTTTCAAACTCTTTAATTTCAATGCTATCCCCAGCTTTGATTAATTCCCACTCAAACAACTGATCCATTCGAGGTAGCCAAGTTCTATTAAAGCCAGAATCAGTGGATATACTTTCTCCCTTCATTGTAGAACATTCTCCGGCTAAACCCACGTAAAAATCATCCAGTTGTGCCGGAGGCAAAATTTTCTCAATACTCAAAAAACCTTGCTCTCCTATAAAAACAGGAGTGATATTAAGACAGATGGCGTCTACCCCATTTGAAATCAACCAAGCAACAGCAGAAAGGGTTTGCTCATCAAAGGATGAGGCTATAAGTATTATTCGTTGTTTTTTGTTAAAGGTTTTGAGTGCGTCATTGCTTGACAAGAATTTATTCAACTCTCGTCTCGCTTTTTCACTAGGAGTCAAATCACCTAATTCATACTCATCTTTGTGTATCTCGATATACGAACTATAGACTAACTCTACAAGGGATTCAGGTGTCGAAATTTTGGCATAACTCGCGGCATACCTGATAGCTTGAAATTCAAAAGGTTCTTTTCTCGCCTTGATGTCTTGTACGTCGCGTTTAATCTCGATTAGAACAACATTGCCATCTGCGTCAATGGCAGTTAAGTCGCTAATCCCGTTACTCGCATTACGAACTTGTTGACCAACAACTAGAAGAGTCTCCTCATCCCCAAAGAGCAAATTAATGTTTTTGCGTAAGAACTCTTCAATATGTCTTTCCTGTAAGTTTAAGTCTTTAAAGTTTCTGACTTTTATTTCTATTGCTTCGTTCCTTTGGATGCTGCCGTCGTCGAAAGTAACAGGTATGTACATCGCACTCCCCTTTGCTGCTATTTCCTGTCTAAGTGTTCAACTATATTGAGCCTATGTATCCGCTCAATAATCCGGGATAAATCGCTCAACGATGCACCAGGAACCAAACTACAGCCGATTCCAGGTTTATGAAGTACAGTAGCAGCAGCTTGTAAACCAGTTTTTAAAGTGCTGTGGATTAACCAA
>NZ_JAUBQB010000194.1:0-1370 GCF_036701035.1 Microcoleus sp. Pol7_B2
GCTTAGCGCATTTCGCCACCCTTGCAACTGGCTTTCATATTGCGGCAAATTATCCGAATTCAGCGTTGCAGAACCTAACTGCAAGCTGCCAGAATTGCCGTGAGAAAAAATGTGAACTTGGTCTACAGTTTCCCCAGCAGCAGAAATTATTTGCAGTTTCGCAGTAATTTGCTCGACTCCGTTACCATTTTTATCTAAAATGATGATCTCTGCACCGGGAAGCACGCCACCCGCAAGAGTTTGATAGTCATCTAAGTCGGGATCAATGAAGACAATAGATTTAGAACCAGCATTGGGGAAAACAGATTGTGAATCCATGTTAGTGGCAAAAGTTGAACTCATTTCGCATACCCATGAGAATGTTTACTATTTGCTGGTAGATTCACCTTGAAAGCAGAAGGCTAGAGATGAAGAAGACAGTAGGCAGAATTAAAATCTCGGTGTTCGATCCGGGAGATTAAAATTTAGGTAAAAACTTTAATTTTATCCCTAAGTGAAATCCGAGACTTGTCTCCCTAATCAGCTTAAGCTGTGTAAAAATTGCGATTTTCTTCGCAATTAACAGCAGAGGATGTAATGTAAATAGTCCGGCACGGGGAACCTCTCTATATAGATTTGCCATGCACACCATTAGCCAGATAAGTAGTGCATCAAACCATTGGGAAGCCTTGGTCAGGGAAAATTAATAAAAGATTTTCGGGGGTTCCGAATTCCTGAAAATTGCTCTAGCTAGTACCTGATACATTCACATTAGATAAAACCAGGAAAAATGCCTAAAATTTTGATTACTTTAACTTTGTCCTACCTGGAAAAAACTTCCCTAGAATTTGAATTTAATGGTTGAGAAATCTGGCTTTATTCGGGCGCTACTTATGGCTAGCCAGCTCAGGATTGCAATAGACGGATGTGCCTCATTCTAGGTGTGGGCGATCGGCAATAAACAAGATTTATTACCGATCGCTGTTGAAAAGAATCAGATCGCTCGCTCCTATTCGTTGGCGTAGCCCCCGTAGGGGCGGGCGACGCTAACGTCATCCACCAAATTTCAGGAGTTTGAGAGCTTTCTTCACCACTTCTAAGCGGGCTGGCTGCTTATGGCGCACCCTACCCCAAGCAGTTAAATTGTTACCTGAGTGAAATCGGTAGCAGTGAGAATACCGGGGGTAATATTGTTAAGCTTCGCCAACAATTGATTGGTGTCCGTCACAGTAATCAAAGTTTGATTGTTGCTGGAAGTAATACTGAGTTGATTAAAACTCAAACCAGAATTCAACCCAATTAAATCCTCTCCCTTGCGGAAATCATTAATGATGTCGCTACCCAAACTTTGATTGAGGAAAAACACATCATTTCCCGAACCTCCCGTCAAT
>NZ_JAUBQB010000142.1:0-6650 GCF_036701035.1 Microcoleus sp. Pol7_B2
GAGGTACTGGAATAATAATGAATCCTCCTGTATTTATTGTTTTAAGCACTGCATAGCTCTTAACTGAACCGTATTGAATCAAATGTAGAAATGTTTTTATTAAAGGAGTTACCGATTGTATGAGAGTAGTTGTAGCTGTTGAACACCGCTTTGTTCGCACGCCCGACGGGGCAGTGTGGACACAGACAATGTTCGCCCATTCCTACTGGCAGCGTTACTTTGAAGTATTTGACGAGATCCTGGCAGTAGCCCGCGTGCGCGACGTACCTGATGTGCCTTCTGACTGGAAGCGAGCTGACGGGGAAAGAGTTTCCTTTGCAGCAATACCTTACTATATAGGCCCCTGGCAGTACCTCTTCAAGGCCCGACAAGTTCAGCAGGCTGCCAGAAAAGCTGTCCGCACAGAGGATGCTGTGATTTTTTATCTTTCTTCTCAAATTTCGTCCTGTATCGAACCGATGTTGCGCCGGATCAGCCATCCCTACGGCATTTATGTCATCGCCGACCCTTACGACGTATTCGCTCCCGGCTCCGTCAAAAGCCCTGTGCGCCCGTTCTTCCGCTGGTGGTCGCCGCGTCGGCTCAGAGATCAGTGCGTGAACGCTAGCGCCGCTGCTTACATTACAGAAAAGGCTCTCCAGCGCCGATATCCGCCAAATCCAGGGGTTTTTACCGCTCACTATTCGATGACGGAATTGCCGGATTCAGCATTTGTGGCAACACCGCGATCGGGCTTTCAGGAAAAGCAGTCGCTGACCTTGATTACACTGGCCAGTTTGGCTCAACTTTACAAAGCTCCCGATGTACTCATCGATGCCGTTGCTGTTTGCGTCGCAGAAGGACTAGATATCAAGTTGGTTCTAGTTGGAGACGGCCAGTACCGTCAAAAACTGGAAGCGCGAGCTCAAGGGCACGGTTTGGGCGATCGGGTTTGTTTCAAAGGTCAATTGACTGCAGGTGATGCGGTGCGAAATCAGTTGGATCTAGCTGACATTTTCGTTCTTCCTTCCCATCAAGAAGGTTTACCTAGAGCAATGGTGGAAGCAATGGCGCGCGCATTACCCTGCATCGGTTCAACAGTGGGCGGCATCCCAGAACTGCTCCCCCCGGAAGATTTAGTATCCCCCGGTAATGTAGCAGCTTTGGCGAGCAAAATCCGCGAGGTGGCAACTAACCCGGAACGCATGGCTCGGATGTCAGCCAGGAATTTGGAAAAAGCTAAAGAGTACCGCGATGAAGCCCTCCGCGAGCAGCGGAATGAATTTTACCGCTACGTACGAGAGATGACTGAAGCTTGGCTGAAGCAAAAAAACTAGGACGGTCTCAATGTTGGTCAGATTTAATAAGGATTAATTTTATGCCGACTAGCGTTTACGAGGAAATTGAGGAGCCATCATGAAGAGCCTGCTAATTATCACCACTATTCCATCTACTCTTAAATTTTTCCTGCCTCTCACCAAGCACCTACGCAGTCAAGGCTGGCAGGTGGATGCAATGGCAAAAGAACTTTCTACTAGCGAGGAATATGCACATTTTTTCGATCGCGTTTGGGATATCGAGTGGTCGCGCAACCCCCTAGATCCCAAAAACTTGCTCGCCGCTCCCCAACAAATTCGTCAGGTGCTTGCTCAGCAACCATACAATTTAGTAAATGTTTCCACGCCAGTAGCTGCTTTTGTTGCCCGCTATGCTCTTAACAATTGGAGAAAGCAGGGAAAATTCAAGGTAATCTACACTGCTCAAGGTTTTCACTTCTACCCAGGAGGCGCACCCCATAAAAATGCTATATTCTTGGGACTAGAAAAGATTGCTGGGCCTTGGACAGACTATTTAGTAGTAGTGAATCGGGAAGATGAGTCAGCAGCAAAGCGCTATGGACTCATTTCTCCCGAACGAGTTCGTTATATCCCCGGAACTGGTTTAAATCTCGATCGCTTTAATCCCCATGCTATTTCCGAAGCTGAAATAATGGGAGTACGTCAAGAGTTGGGATTAGCGCCGGAAAACTCTTTGTTTTTGTCGGTAGCTGAATTTATTCCCCGCAAACGTCCTGGGGATATTTTAAAGGCATTTGCCCAACTCGGTCGGCCTCAAGTACATTTAGCGTTCGCCGGAAATGGAAGAATTTTTGAGGAAATGCAGCAACTCGCAGCCAAGTTAGGAATTCAAAATCAAGTGCATTTTTTGGGGCGACGGAGGGATATCCCAGTTTTAATGCGTGCGTCTGTAGCTACTTTGATTGCTTCTGCACACGAAGGACTTCCCAATTGCGTGATGGAATCTTTGTGCATGGAAACCCCCGTAATTGGTACAGAAATTCGCGGCACTCGCGATTTATTAGTAGATGGAAATGGGCGGCTGGTAAAAGTGGGAGATATCAACGGAATGGCTGAAGCAATGGCATGGATTTTAGATCGTCCAGACGAAGCTCAAAAGATGGGCAAGCGCGGACGAAAGGATATGGTTAATTATGACGCGCCACAAATCATAAAGCTGTACGAAAGTTTGTATAGCGAGGCTTTGTCTGAGAACGCATCAAGTTCTACACGCTGGTAAAATATTTGCGAATACGCAAAAATGCCATAATTTTTACCGAAAACTAAACAAGGTTAGAAACTTATGGATGCTTTCAACATTCTTTTCACCAGTGCAGGCAGAAGGGTAGCACTAATTCAATTGTTCAAAAAAGTTTTGAGCAATCTAGGAATTCCTGGCACTATTGTCATGACAGATTCTCAGAACAATGCTCCTGCTGCTTTCGCGGCTGATGTTTCAGAACTTGTTCCCCGAATTACTGATGCCAATTACATCAATATTTTGCTAGAAATTTGTGAAAAACATCACATTAAGCTATTGATTTCGCTGATCGACCCGGAACTGTATTTGCTCTCGCTCCACCGACAGGAATTTGAAGCGAAAGGCGTTACCCTACTCGTCTGTTCTCCTGAAACAAATGAGATTTGTTATGACAAACGTAATACTTTTAAGTTTTTCAAAGAGATGGGTGTTTCCACCCCTGAATTGTTAGATGGAGACAAAATTCTCGCAGATACTAACGCCTGCTATCCTTTTCTGATTAAACCTGCGAAGGGCAGTTGCAGTGTGGGAGTAAATCAGGTCAGAAATGCTAAAGAGTTGGAATTTTTTAGAGAGTATATTGCTAATGCCATTATTCAGGAATTTCTCATTGGTCAAGAATACACTTTAGATATTTTAGTGGATTTCCAAGGAAAGGTGCGATCGGTGGTTCCCCGGCTCCGCATTGAAACCAGAGCTGGGGAAATTAGTAAGGGGATAACCGTTAAAAATCTCGCCTTAATGGAGGCTGGAAAAAAGGTGGCTGAGTCATTGCCCGGTGCCATAGGCTGCATTACGGTGCAATGTTTTTTGCTCGCCAGCGGTGAGATTAAATTTATTGAAATTAATCCACGATTTGGCGGAGGATTTCCTCTCGCATTTCAAGCCGGTGCTAATTTCCCTCTCTGGATTATCGAAATGGTTTTGGGGAAGAACCTTGAAATTAAAATTGACGATTGGCAGGATGGAGTTGTCATGCTGCGGTACGACGAGGCAATTTTTGTAACAAAGGAAATGCTCGCATGATTAAAGTTACGGTCTTTGATGTAGATGATACTATGTTTTCCGAACGATTTGTGCGGCTCGGATTTCACGCAGTCGGGGATTGGATAGTAAATAAATATGCGGTTCCAAAATTTTTGAAAGAGCTTGGAAGTATTTTGTACCAGGAAACAGAGGCTAAATTTTTAATTGAGCTTTAGCAGAAATTAGCATGGAGGATGAGATGACTCTCAAATAATTCAGGAGATAATCTCAATGGATCGACAACATAAGCGACAGATTTCTCTGTATAGCGATGCTCGGCGATCGAATATTTTAAAGGTAACAAAAAACTAGGCGCGAGCACAGATGGCTACCTAACAACTCAACGCAATAAAGTAGAAGGATTGCACATAGCAAATAGTTGTGATACTATCATTTACAGCGATGAATACGGTAAAAAAAACTCGAAGCGCCGCCCAATACCATACTTAAAAGTCAGGAAATTCAGGGGATTTCAAGGCTCAAAATGCGTCTATGTAGGAGATAATCCTCACAAAGATTTCGTCACGGCCAAGAAACTGAGTTTGCTAACTGTTCAAATCGCTCGTCAAGATGAGAGTATTGCAAGACTCCACCAGCACCGGGCTAGGAAGTGGATCGCACAATTCTTTCCTTGGCTGAACTAGAGACAATTTTATGATCGATTCATGAACTTTGTCTTAAGTGCGGTAATAAGGCCGATGCTGAAGTTGGGGGCGATCGCGAATTAGAGTTCGTCTTTTAAGAACCTAAAGTTTAAAAATGTTCGTGAAGGAATTGACAGATTTTTTAAGCTCAAAAGGATGGTGATCATGAATTCACAAGTTGCTTCTACCAAGATTTTCAGTAAATACAGCAGACTGCTAAAGACAATATTAGATAGATTAGTGGCTGCGATCGCGCTGGCAGTTTTCTCTCCCGTAATGTTAATGGTTGCGATCGCCATTTACATCCGCATGGGCAGGCCAATCTTTTTCTGCCAACCCCGTCCCGGTAAAAACGGTCGCGTTTTCAATTTCTACAAGTTTCGCACTATGACAAGTGATTGCGATGCTGATGGTAATTTGCTGCCTACCGAACAGCGTCTCATACCCCTGGGTCAATTTTTTCGCAAAACAAGTCTGGACGAACTCCCTCAACTCTGGAACGTTCTTAAAGGTGATATGAGCTTTGTTGGCCCTCGTCCTTTACTCGTAAAATACCTCGATCGCTATACTCCAGAACAAGCTCGTCGCCACGAAGCTATGCCGGGAATTACGGGTTGGGCTCAAGTCAATGGTCGCAATGCTATTAGCTGGGATGCTAAATTTAAACTTGATGTTTGGTATGTCGATAATTGGACTCTGTGGTTAGACTTGAAAATTCTGTTTCTGACAGTATTGAAAGTCTTGAAAAGAGACGGAATTAACCGAGAAGGCTATGCTACAGCCCCTGAATTCACAGGTCTTCTTGATGAGGGTCAAACTAGCAGTGAGGTTCGGTAGGGGTTCGTTTATTTAAGTCCGATAGTGGGCAAAAAAACGGGGAAATTTCATTTCCCCGGAATTAATGGGTCTAAACCCCTGTCCTTCTATGACGGCTTTTAATTTATCAATAAAGTTGGTAGCAATTCCCAAAAACCTCTTCCAGGTAGTATCCTATAAGATAGGAGGTAAAAATGCTTTTTTTTGACTTCAAAAGATTAGAAAAATTAAATCAATTTGCAGCAGTAGACGAAGCAATTCGTACCGATCAATTTGTCAGGAATAGCTGCATTAGGCTGTGGATGGATACCAAGGGTATAGGTAAAAAAGACCTGCAAAAATACTGTGCTGTACTCGCTCGTGATTTTCCGTTTGGCGGCGAACTTTTCCAATTCTACAAGTTTCGCACTTCGGAGGATCGATCGCGACGCCGATGGCAATCTTCTCCCCGACGTACAGCGAATCACCGCAATCAGTAAATTTCTGCGCTAAACCAGTTTAGACGAACTTCCCCAACTCTGGAACGTTCTTAAAGGTGATATGAGCTTTGTTGACCCTCGCCCTTTGCTGCTAGAATACTTGGAGCGTTATAGCCCGCAACAAGCACGCCGTCATGAAGTTAAACCAGGTATTAGGGGTTGGGCGCAGATTAACGGTCGCAATGCCATTAGTAAGGAAGAGAAATTAACCTAGATGTTTGGTATTTCGCTCACGGGAGTTTGTTGCTTGACTTCAAAATTCTCTTGTTCACTCCCATAGAAGTCATAAAACATAGAGGTATCTCCCATCCGAACCAAGCAAGTATGAATGAATTTTCAGGAAACATGAAGTCAAACGAGTAGAGGTGAGGCTATATGAATACCTATTTGTATGGTTGCGGCGGACACGCCAAAGTTATTATAGATATTTTATCTCGTCACAGACAAGTAATTACGGGAATTGTTGATGATAACCCACCGCAAGGAATCACAGAAATTTATGGTACTCCAATCTACTTAGCAGCAGAAAAATTGATAAAAATCAATACTGAAAACAGTCAATGGATTGCTGCTATCGGTAATAATCGTACCCGTCAGTATATAACTCAGAAAATCACAAATCTGGGATATTCTTTCACAACTGCAATTCACCCTTCGGCACAAATTGCATTAGGAGTTGAAATTGCTTCGGGTACCGTCATTATGGCTAATACAGCTATCAACACGGAAACCAAAATTAACCATCACGTTATTATTAATACTGGTACAACTATTGACCACGATTGTATTATTGATGATTACTGCCACATCGCTCCTGGCTGTTCTCTTGCTGGTCAAGTTCGTTTGGGTAGAGGTGTTTTATTAGGTGTTGGTACTAAAGTTTGTCCAGGCGTAGAAATTGGAGACGGAACAACCTGTGGAGCAGGTTCAGTAGTTATTCACTCTCTGCCTTCCCATTGCTTAGCCTACGGTTGCCCAGCCAAAATTGTCGATCGTAATTACTTCCCGTAATATTTATTTATATCATAAATCAATACTCCGGACAGTTTTTAAGCAGCCAAAGTACCATAAGACAAGACTGAAGGAAGATTAGGGTGATTTAAAATCA
>NZ_JAUBQB010000143.1:0-6644 GCF_036701035.1 Microcoleus sp. Pol7_B2
GGCACATCTCTTGATGAAGTTATTCGTGCTTATTGTGCAGAAAGAGTGTCTCATACTTATTTGAAATGACTATATGTCGTAACGAAACACGACGAAGGTTAGACAGATCGAAGGGTTGCTCAATACCCGGAAGTTAAGGCTAGAACGGCAATTCTTCTTGGACGAGTTTGACTCGCTGAGTGCAAAGGCTCAACGTCAAGTAACCGACCTCGTTATAGATATCAAGCAGCGTCATCAAGCAGATCAATCTCGAGTTTTTAATAATGATCGCTGGTTGATCAGATTTCTGCTGAGATTGGCGACGAAATTTTAGGGCCACCTGGAACTTTACCTTCCGCTGCTACAGAAACGTAATGAATTCGTTGCAGATAGCAAAGGAGAAACTTTTAATGTCATTAGAACAGAATATTCATCCCGCATTGCAAGGAGTCATCCAATGTCAACCTTTGTCTTAGTTCACGGCTCGTGGCACGATGGTTCTGCTTGGAACGCGGTCATCCAACATCTAGAAGCGAAAGGTCATCAGGCTTTTGCTCCCACGATCGCGGGTCATGGTAAAGGCGTGAATAAAAACGTCAACCATGCTCAATGTACCCAGTCGATCGTCGATTACATTGTTGAGAAAGACTTAACCGATATTGTCTTACTTGGACATAGCTTTGGTGGCAGCATTATTGCCAAAGTTGCTGAAGCAATCCGCGATCGCATTCGACGGCTAATCTTTTTCAATGCCTTTGTCCTGAATGATGGTGAGAGCCTCAAAGACAACATCCCACCTGACACTCAAGCGTTACTCGACAATCTAGCGAGAGAATCGGACGATAATACGATAACGATGCCTTTTGAGATTTGGCGAGAAGTGTTTCTCAACGATGCTGACCTCAAACTGGCTCAATCCAGTTACACACAATTATCCCCTGAACCGTATCAACCATTGATTGACAAGCTGGACTTGAAGCAGTTTTACTCGCTATCGATTCCTAAAAGTTACCTCTACTGTACAGAAGATACTTGCCTGCCCCAAGGCGAGTGGGGTTGGCATCCCAGGATGTCTAGCCGCTTGGGGCTATTTCGGCTCGTGCAAATGCCGGGTGGTCATGAGGTGATGTTTTCTAACCCAGTCGGTCTAGCCGAAAAGATTATTGTCGCAGGGCGCGACTAGCCGCGACAGTTCATCACAGGTATTTGAGAAATCATCGTAAGAATCTGAAAGCAATCAGGTACTTCGACTCACCACACTTTAGAGATGCCGAGTTCCAGTAGACAACCTAGAGGCTCCATTACGCTCAGTCACTCCGGAAGCGATCGAGCGAGTTTTGGCAGCGGCACCCAAGTATGGCATCGAATTCATCGCGTGAATTAGATTACAAACCTCTTTTCTACATAATAAACACAACGTACTGAACAAAGGAACACAATGAAAAAGCCCGAGTTTTTTGTCACCCCCGGTTATGGGGAATATATGCTGAATAATTTGCATTACTCGCAAGCGGTAAAAATTGACAATCGCGTCGAGACATCCGGCCAAGGCGGCTGGGATGACAATCTGCAAATTCCCGAAGCGATCGCAGATGAGATTGCTCAGGCATTTCGGAACATAGAGCGAACCTTGGCAACTGCTGGTGCGAGTTGGGAGCATGTGGTTCACGTCAATTCTTACCATGTTGGCGGGTTTCCCCCAGAGGTTAATGATGTGATAGTCAGGCTATTTCGTCATTACATGCCCAACCACGCCCCAATTTGGACAGAGCTAGGAGTGGCGGCGCTTGGACTGCCAACGATGCGTGTTGAAATCCGCGTGACTGCAATTGTTCCGTGAATTTTGCACAAGCGGCAACGGGGTGATTCGGCGACTACGCCCAGGAGAAGGACGCGCCCCTAATTTCAGATTTCACATCAGCCTCAATCATTTGGCCCAGTTTGCCCTTAGCAGCTTGGCAGGATACCTATGCAACGCTCTTGCTTTTTTCCCAAAGCACCTATGAAGCAGCAGCCAACTTAGGGCATTGGGATCGAGTAGCCCTAGAGCGTTCCCCAACCGTGTAAGGCTAACAAATTGCAAACTGCTGAAGCGGATGGACTAGCGACCTTGATACAAAGTCTGAAGCGATCTGCTGTCACTTAGAGATACTAAATGGATAGTGGATAACCAAACAACCATTTTTGCAAACGGCAGTTATACAACACGGTAAGCAGACAAGGAGCATACCCAAAAATGGTTAAAGGTAGGTTAGAAGCATTCAGTGATGGGGTAATTGCTATTATTATCACCATTATGGTGCTGGAGTTAAAAACACCTCATGAGTCAGATTTAGCTGCACTACGTCCGCTGATTCCAACCTTTCTAAGCTATGTGTTGAGTTTCGTGCATGTTGGTATCTACTGGAACAATCACCATCACCTGTTTCAGGCAGTCCGACAAGTGAATGGTTCAACTTTGTGGGCAAACCTACATTTGTTGTTCTGGTTATCATTATTTCCCTTTGTCACCGCATGGATGGGTGAAAATCACTTTGCTGCGTTGCCTGTGGCGCTTTATGGTGTGGTTCTATTGCTGGCTGCGATCGCCTACTTCACTCTGATCCGCACACTTATTTTTCACCACGGTCAAGATTCCACACTTGCGAACGCTCTTGGTTGGGATTTTAAAGGCAAGTTATCGGTATTGATTTATGCAGTTACCATTCCACTTGCTTTTGCAACCCCTTGGCTTGCATGTGCATTATACGTTCTGGTTGCAGTCCTGTGGCTCATTCCCGATCGCCGTATTGAAAAGACGTTGAACTCATAAATGGTATTTGCTGGCACGGGCTGAATTTTCAGCACAAGGATGAAAGGAATCGATCGCTATGAAAATTTTTTCTGATCACCCGCAAGAACGAAATCTGGACGAAGTGTTCGAGTCCGATCAATCGCGGTCAGACCTTCCTCGTAGGCGACGGCGATCGCTCTGGATCACCTCTAGTATCCTCGTCACAGGTGCGATCGCCATCGGCATCGTCACTGCGGCTTTCCAGTTTGGGCTGCCCTGGTGGATGCAGGCAGGAGACCACAATCATGTGTACTAAAGCGATATCGGTTCTCTGCGTTACCAGGTTCACCTTCCGCCTCAGTTTGATGGCACAATCAAACTGCCAGTGATCATGGCGATTCACAGCTGCGGAATGACGGGTTACGGATGGAACTCAATGAAGTCCACAACGCAGTTCAACCGCTTGGCTGACAGCGAAGGCTTCATCGTTGTCTACCCGACACAACGGATGTTTCGCAACATGATCAATTGCTGGAACTCGACTGACCCACGAGAGCAGCACCGCTACAGCGGAGAACCGGCGCTTCTCGCTGGCGTTGCCCAACAGGTGGTCGAGGCGTACAATGCAAATCTAGCACAAGTACATGTCGCCGGTGCCTCATCGGGTGCGGGTGCTGCCGTTATTCTCGCCGTGACCTACCCCGATGTCTTCGCAACGGTGACATCGGTTGCAGGGGGCGAGTACGGACTGAACCAGGTGAACCCGGACAACCCTAATTCCACGCCACCAGACTACACTGCACGTCAGGCGTGGTCGCAGATGGGCGATCGGGCGCGGCAGGTGCCACTACTCGTCATCCAAGGTGAGGAGGATGCCGTCGTTCCGCCCCTCGTTGCCACTCGGCTGGTTGCACACTGGACTGCGGTAAGTGATTTTGTTGATGACGATCTGCTTAACGACAGCCTGAACCTACTCAAAAAGACGACAACGGTG
Organism: Microcoleus sp. Pol7_B2; assembly: GCF_036701035.1. Classification (NCBI taxonomy): domain Bacteria; kingdom Bacillati; phylum Cyanobacteriota; class Cyanophyceae; order Oscillatoriales; family Microcoleaceae; genus Microcoleus; species Microcoleus sp. Pol7_B2. The sequence goes on from NZ_JAUBQB010000143.1 coordinate 3,747, forward strand.
CCTTCAGAACAGGGCAAGCATTCGTACACCCACACTACCATCACTGCGCCGGACGGTTCATCTCTCATTGAGTCGTATCTCGTCCAGGATATGGGACATATCTGGCCGGGACCTGCTGGAGACGGCATTTATATCGATCATGCCGGTCCCGATGCCAGTGCCATTATCTGGAATTTTGCCAAGCGCCATCCGAAGTCGTAGTCAGTCGGGGCAACGTTTTGAAAGGAGTTCATCATCATGTCTCAAGGTTCTTCTAACCACTCGCCGGACTTAGGAAAGACTGCTGTATCCTCATCCCAACCCACCAAGGTTCCCCGTCCAGGCTTGCCTGAATGCATTGTTGGTCTTGTCGTCCTTTTCGTAGTTGGGTTTGTGAGCCGCCCACAACTCTCGCGACTCGGACTCGATCCCGTAGTTTCCGGACTGATCTTCACTGCCCTGTCTGGTATCGCTGGCATCGCCGGGTTTGCAGCCGCTGTGTTGCTCCGCATCCGTTCCCTCAGACCCTTCGGCGTTCGTCGAACCTCCCGGCGGTGGCTCCAGATCGGAGTCGGAGTCGGACTGGTCGCCTTCGTCCTCAAAGGACTGGCGGTTCTGGTCTGGATTCAGATCACTGGGAACACCGAAAACATCCAGGGTGTGTACGCCCAGGGTGGCAGTGGCGGAGCGCTATCCCTGGTTCTGGCTACGGTGTTTTTTGGTTTTCTCACACCCCTTGGCGAGGAGTTGCTCTTCCGAGGTGTGATCACTACTGTTTTGCTCCGCTACAGTCGTCCGGCGATCGCAGTCGTGGGCAGCACCTTGATCTTCGCCCTCGCTCACGGCATCAATATCGTCTTTCCTGCGGCGGTGGTAGCAGGTCTTGCCACTGCCGAAATCTACCGCCGTAGTGGATCAGTCTGGACTGCTGTTGTCGTTCACGTCGTTTTCAACTTGCCCACAATTCCGGTGATGATAGCTGCTGGCATGGGCTGATAGGACGGATCATCTGGAGATTAAGCCAATGGCAATTTTGAAACAATTCGGCATTTTATTTGTATTGGGTAGTGTGGGAATTGTGATGTCTACGATCGCGTCTATTCCTTTAGTCGAGCAACAGTTAGCGAAACTGTCTCCAGAAACACTGGAAAAAGTGCCTCCATTGTGGATTTTAATGCTTCTGCAAGGACTACAGTATTCAATTCTACTGGCAATCAGCATTCTAATCGGAATTGGTTGTGCCTATCGTGTTGGATTACGCTCCCATTTGATTGAGCATTGGGTGTTTCACATCGCTAAGTCTCCATCTTTTGCCGTTGAGATGCAATGGAGCTTGGGTGTAGGTGTAGCGGCGACGATCGTTCTCTTGTTGCTCGATCGGTTGATGCAACCTGTCCTACCTGAAGCGCTACAGGCATCCAATAACACAGAACCAAATTGGCTGAGTTCACTTACAGCAATGCTTTATGGCGGCATCACTGAGGAAATTTTGATGCGCTGGGGTTTAATGTCGCTGCTTGTTTGGATTGCGTGGAAAGGTCTAAAACAAGGCGTTACGTTGCCAGGTCAAGGGATTTACCAGGGTGCGATCGTTCTAGCCGCGTTGGTATTTGGACTACTACACCTGCCCGCAACTGCCGCGATCGTTTCCCTCACTCCAGTTGTGATTATTCGGGCGTTGTTACTGAATGGAATTGTGGGGATTGCGTTTGGCTGGCTCTTTTGGAAATATTCGCTAGAAGCTGCAATGTTAGCCCATATCAGCTTTCATGCCTTTTCCTTTGCTCTTAATCTTTTGCTGGCAAGATTTGTCTAAGTTTTTTTCTAAAGTGATTTCACGATTGCTTCACCCTAAACCGATCCACTAGCTATATCACGGGACAACCCTTAGCGATCTAGCGATCGATGGTGGATATACAGCGAGTTGATTGAAACAGTTCTATCTAGAACATAAAACTATAGCCCTCTACACACAAGGATATTGCAATGCGTAGACTCGTAAGTTCACCAGATGCCGTTGGCAACCTCACCTTTCAAGACACTGAAGTTCCTACTCCGAATGCTAACGAGTGCTTGATTCGCGTCAAGGCATTTTCGATGAATCGGGGCGAACTGAAGCGATCGCAAAATGATCCACTGGGCACTCCAATTGGCTGGGATATCGTTGGCGTTGTTGAACAAACAGCACAAGACGGCAGTGGTCCACCCACAGGGACAGAAATTGTTGCCCTCTCCATCCGCTCGGAGGGCTGGGCAGAATATGTAGCAATTTCGACTCGCTTTCTAGCTATCATTCCCCAGGGCTTATCACATACCGATGCCGCTACACTGCCCGTCGCAGGGTTAACAGCACTGTATGCAGTGGAAAAGGGATCTCGTTTACTAGGAAGTCGGGTGCTGATCACAGGGGCAACAGGGGGAGTGGGACTCTTCGCCATGCAGCTTGCTCGGATGATGGGAGCCAGCGTCGTTGCCCAAATTCGTTAGCCAGCGCAAGAAGCATTTGTGCGAGATTACGGCGCGGATGAAGTGGTGGTGACCGAGACTGGGCAAGAAGCCGAGCAGTTCGCGCCTTATCGACTGATTGTCGATGGAGTAGGAGGTGAATTGGTCGGGAAGCTAACTGCGTTTTTGGCTCAAGGAGGCACCTGCGTTTGTTATGGCAGTAGCAGCGGCAACGAGATGAAGCTGTCCCTGGCAGACTTCTATTTCGAGAATGGAGGACAGCGCACGCTTTACGGGTTCACGCTGTACACCGAAGTAGAGCTAGAAAGTGCTAGTTCTGGGCTGGCTCGTCTGCTGAGGTTGGTTGAGCAGGGGCGGCTCAAAACGCACATCGATCGCAATACGGTTCAGTTAAGGCTCAAACCCTGGTAAATTAGGTATTGTTTCCAAAAATGGAGAGTAAGTTAGCGTGCA
>NZ_JAUBQB010000144.1:0-6623 GCF_036701035.1 Microcoleus sp. Pol7_B2
TCATCTTTTTTCACAGTTTTACTAGCTTTTTCATTTTCGCCCTTTTTTCATATATTTGCAACAGTGAGATGCACCCTATTGTTGACTGTTAACTGTCAGTCGAAAAACTAAATGATAGCTGAGTATTGACTGTTGATTCGATTTTACAATTCGATGCTAACGGAGTTGATATGACGCGCTATTCTGCTGCCCATTTCGCCCTGATTGGAAAGGATATCCAAGCTTGGGTAAATTTATTTGCTGAAGATGCGGCATGATTGTTCGATCGCCTAAATCTAAGTTTTATACCCAACACTTGAGTTAATTCTGAGCATAATTGCTGATTGACAAATGCTTCCCTAGCTTAAGCTGTTACCTTAGCAATGGGAACGGCCTGGGAATACCAATCGGTCGGCTAGGCCTCCAATTCCCATAACTAATGCCCAATTCCCAATTTTCCATGCCAAATTATTTGGATTTTTTCGGACTATTCAAAGAGTTAAGATGATTGTTCATATCCTGCAAATATTTTGATAAAATAGGATACTGTGAAGTTGCTAGTAGTGCATCTTTTTTCTGGCTGACCGTTGTTTCTAAGGGCAAAACGCGATAGTTCGTTTTATTGTTCAAAGTATAGCGGTGTACCCAAGTAGGATGTGTTTTTACATTGGTAATTTCTGTGGTGTTTTCGGGAAATTTTTTGCGAATATTTACTTGCAAAATTACGCCTAAGTCTGTATATTTTTTATTCTGACCCGAAATGAAGTTTCCCATTGAATAAATTGCTACAGCTTTGCGAGTTTTGCCATTTTCTCCGGGGAATTTAAAAATTTTGTAAGGTTGGACGACGTGGGGATGGCTGCCGAGAATGATGTCTGCACCAGCTTTTAATAGGTTTTCCACTAATTGTTTTTGTTGGGTGTTTGGCTGTCGCTGATATTCATCGCCAAAATGCAGGGAAATTGCGATAATATCTGCTCCTTGTTTTCGGGCTTTGGCAATGTCTTTGATTATCTTTTTTTGGTCGATTAGGGAAACTAAGTAATCTTTGCCTTTGGGTATGGGAATGCCGTTTGTGCCGTAGGTGTAGGCTAGCATGGCTAGTGAAATGTTGTTTTTGGTGCTGATTAAAGTGCGTGAAGCTTCGGCGGCTGATGTGGCTGTTCCTGTTGAGGCAATTTTACGATCGCTCAGATTGGCGATCGTTCTAATTACTCCTTTTTCTCCACGGTCTAAAGCATGATTGTTGGCGGTTGTCAAGATATTAAATCCTGCTTTTTTAGTCGCATCCGCTAATTGAGCAGGTGCGTTAAATAGCGGATATCCCGTATATCCGCCCGCATCTTCGCCCGCTAAAGGTGTTTCGAGATTTCCGATCACCCAATCGCCTGTTGACAGGATACTTTTAACTGGTGCGAAGAAATTGTCAAAATTGTATGTTTTCTTTTTTGCGTCGTAGCCCGATCGCGTTTGGGTACTGTGCATCATGATGTCGCCGACAGCAATTAGTTTTGCTTCTTTGATCTCAGACTTTGGTTGGGCGGGAACAGGGGTTGCAATTGGCGATCGACTTTCTGTAGGCTGTGTGTTAGTTTGTGGCGTTTGGATATTGCAGCCTGCGAGCGAAAGCATGGCAATTATCGAGAGCAACCGACGAAAGTTCATGATTTTTGGGAGTAATTTTTCGGCTTATATGGTATCATAAATAATTTGCCTACTGCTAAACAAATGAAAAAAAACTATCTAATTCTTGCCTTGATTGTTTTTGTAACAATTACGGGTTTTGGGGTTTTAACTTACGCTCAAACTTCGGGTGATAGACCTTTTGAATTTGCCTTAATTGGCGATTTGCCCTACAGTGCCGAACAAGAAGCAAAATTTCCGAGTTTGATTGCAGATATCAATCGATCGCCCGCAGCGTTTGTCGTCCACGACGGCGACATTAAAAACGGTTCTAGTGTCTGCGATGATGCAACTTTTGTCAGTCGCAAGCAGTTATTTGATAATTTTGAAAATCCATTTATTCTAGTTTATGGTGACAATGAATGGACGGATTGCCACCGTTCAAATAACGGCAGTTACGATCCAGTAGAAAGACTCGCTAAACTGCGGGAAATTTTCAACCAAGGTAATCAAAGTTTGGGAAAGCGCACCTTAACTCTCACCCGTCAAAGCGAAAACCCGCAGTTTGCTAAATTCCGCGAAAATGTTCGCTGGATTTATCATGGAGTTGTGTTTTTCGCGATTAATATGCCGGGAAGCAACAACAATTTTGGCCGCACTCCCGAAGCAGATGCTGAATATGCCGATCGCAATTGGGCTAACTTAGCCTGGATCAAAGAATGTTTTGCTTTAGCCAAACGCAGCAACAGCAAAGGAATTGTGTTAGTTGCACAGGCAAATCCGGGATTTGAATTCGATCCAACGGACAAAAGAAGAAGTGGCTACAACGATTTTATCGCAACTCTGGAAACAGAAACAGGCAATTTCCGAGGGCAGGTTGTATTCGTCCACGGCGATACTCACTATTTCCGCATCGATAAACCTTTACCCCATTTTACCGATGAGACTCAACTGCCGAGAATGAAAAATTTTACTAGAGTTGAAACTTTTGGTTCTCCAAACGTGCATTGGTTGCGGGCTTTTTATGACCCAGAAAATCCTAATTTGTTTGAATTTAAACAGCAAATTGTCCCGCAAAATTAGGCAAGATAGCACCATTTTAATGCAAGATAAATATTTTTTTCTTGCACGGAAGATAGGTATAATTGAGGAATTTATTTATGGCAATCGCAACTGGGCACCTCACCCTGGAAGAATTTCTGAAACTGCCAGAAACTAAACCTGCCAGCGAATACATTGAGGGCGAGATTATCCAAAAACCTATCCCAAAAACAAAGCACAGCCGATTGCGATTAAAAGCGTGCAATGAAATTAATCAGATGACGGAAACTCCAAAGATAGTTTATGCTTTTCCAGAGTTGCGGTGTACGTTTGGCGGTCGATCGATTGTTCCAGATATTGCGGTACTATTGTGGGAACAGATTCAATTTGATGACAGGGGCGAACCCGTGGATGATGTGCTAATTGCACCGTATTGGGCGATCGAAATCCTGTCGCCCCAACAAAGCTCAAATCGCGTAACTAGGAAAATTATTCACTGCCTTCAACATAATTGTCAGTTGGGGTGGCTAATCGATCCAGACGATAGATCGATTTTAGCGTTTTTGCCCAACCAACAACCGCAATTCTGCGAAGGTAGCGATGTCCTTCCTGTGCCCGAAATGATTCCCCTGAATATCACCGCTGAACAGGTGTTTAGCTGGTTGAGAATGCAACAATGAATCAGGGCGATCGTCTTTTTTGTACTACTTTTAAAACTTTCCCTGTTTGGTTGCTAGTGAAAACTTTAACTTTCATCTCAACTAAGGACTGAAATCCTTACTACAAACCCAATCCCCTATTGCCGCCACCTGTCAAATTGGTCTTCGGAACAGCCATTAATAAATTGATTGTTCACCCAACCGTCAAGGATTGTAAAAGTTTCATTAGGAGGATTACCCGAAAATCTGGCCGCAATTTTCACCCAATTACCTTGTCTGCTGACAGCCCTAACTCCGTCTCCTCTTTTCAATTTAGCTACAACCGCGTACTTATTGCCTGGACCTTTGCGAATGTTAACAGCGCCACCTTCACCTGTAATAAACGAGCAATGAGTTTGCTTTTTTAAAGCTTCTGCTTTTGCGGGAGAAAGACTTTGCTGCTTGCCGAAGACAGGAAAGCTGTAAAGTGAGAAGCTAAGACTTGCAACTACGGCTGCAATAAAAAAGGCTTTTGATTGAGTAAAAATTAGCATTATTTCATTTCCTTGGATTGACCGAACTGAAGTCCTGACTATGATTTTTTGGAGAAAGACTTCAGTCCTTACTACTAACTGTTATTTGACAGAGGCAAACCATTCGGTAACACCTTGGGCGATCGCCTCAGCTAATTTCTTTTGTTCTGTCGGATTTACAATCCATTCAAACTCTTCGGGATTGATCAAAAATCCCAATTCCATTAAAACAGATGGAGCCACGGCAGGACGAGTCATGGCTAAGTTGTTCCAGAATACACCATAGCTCGGACGGTTCAACTTGGCAACTAAATAATTGTGCAAAAATATTGCCAAACTGTGCGCTTGCGGGTGAAACCAGAAAGCGCCGACGCCTTTAGTCTTAATGGCATCTCCGTTATCCGGCAAAGCATTGTAGTGAATTGAAAGTGCGATCGCAGGTTCTTCTTTTTGAATCATTTCCACCCTCGGTGGCAAATCCAAATCCACATCTTCTACCCGCGTCATTACCACATTCGCGCCCCGATTTACCAATCCCTCTTGCACCAATTTCGACACCGTTAAAGCTACTGTCTTTTCTCTAATTCCCACTGGACTCACAGCACCTCCATCCTCCGGCCCGCCGTGTCCTGCATCGATGAGAATCTTAATTCCCGACAGCGGCTTTGCTTGCGAATTGGGCACCGCGCTTGTATTCGCAGGCGGGTGTTTTAAAGACAACACTAAAGTTGTGCCCTCGTATCTCAACTTGTAACCCCACTGCTGGGCAGATTTGAGATTAAAAGTGTATTGTACTTGCAGCGGCGAGATTTGTTGCCATTCCAAACGCGAAATTACGGGGTCATCCTGGATGCGAATAATGTCAGTTTGAGCGGTAGTATTGTACAGGGTTAAAGTGAAAGTCCGTTCTCCTTCTTGCACAGTGACTGGGACGGGTATTTCTAAGGGAAATAACACCTCTGTCCAGCCGGAAACTTGACGCGAACTGGCGCTGCGAATAATCGATCGCGCAGGCACTGCATCCTTGACAATTTGCACTTCTGATGCTTTAATCCAAGCACCGTAATCGAGTCTGAGCCATTCTCCCTCGCGCCCGATAACTGTTGCTCGCGTTCCCTTCGGCAGCGGTGTCATCCGAGAAAAATCTGTACTCGCCCCGGTTCTGGCAACACCGGGATCTGCTGTTACTTCGGCTATTTCTAAGTCAGCCGGAGAAAGAATAGAAATCTTGCCAGTACCCTGCTGGCTGATAGTTTGATTATTCATTGTTAGCTCAAACGAGGGCACGCCTAAATCAATTGTTTCTCCCTTAGATGAGAGGGCGTTCTCAGGGGTTTTACCGCAGCCTTGATACTGTTCGCTGCCGCCTTTTTTGATCGGGGAGTTTTCACCTAACAGTACAGATTTGTTGTCGGGTAATTCGACTTGCGATCGCGCTTTTAAAGGAATAGTAACGCCCGCCAATTTTACCGAAACTTGAGCATTCGCAGGTGCGATCGCCCCAAAGCAAATATATTCTCCCGGCAAACTCGCCACATCGACTTTCGGCGTCAGGGAATCTTTAGCAAAAGCCAATCCTACAAGGACTTCCGGCTGATTCGACTCGCGTGTCACCTTAATTTTGACTTCCTGATTTTCGTAACGCAAGGTAAAGAGATTTTCGCCGAGTTGCAGCGGAAAAGTCGGGGCGAAATGCCCGGATGCGGTGCGCGAAATTTGGTTGCCATTTACTAACACTTGTCCCGGTGCGGGCGCTGTGCCGATTAAAAAGATGCGATCGGCTGTAGTTTTGTGGTTGGCTGGAGGATAAGAGACGAACAAAGGTTGAGCCGCCACAGCTACAGAGGCGATCGCCACGATCATCCCAAACACAACTAATGCTAAAAATTTTCTCATTCTAAACCGCAACTAATTGAGACTCTGTTAGTTATTTATACTAGAACTTGCCCTAAGAAACCGGATTTCTGAGGATTAGCCGTAAGTCCTATTTACTATACAGGGCCCATTTTATCAGGTTTGTAGTTGCAATTGAGCGATCGGCAAAATAAATTCCCGCGTCAAACCATTAAGTTTTAATTAATTCCGAGGTGGTTCTCCACAGTTGCTCCAACCGATTCGCCGGCATCGTCAAATACAAAACATCCCCCGTACTCAAACAACAATTCAGTAAATCCCAGCCGTGGAGAGTTTGACAATTAGTTTCCACATACAGAGGCACAAAATCCGCAGACTTAGCAGCATCTTGAATACGGTGGCCACAGAAAGGATGGTTTGGCGTAATCAATGTGGCCAAGCAAACCCATAGACTATCAGCCGTCATTCCGTTGCCCAAAATTCTGCCTCCAATCGCCGCTGCTGCGAAAGCAGGAGCCGCCAATTCCGTCGGGTTCAAAACTCCTTCAAACTCAAAAGCTTGCTGCACCATCAAAGCAAAATGTGGGTCTTGATTGCGAACAATAACTGATAGTTTGGGTGCCAATCCTTTAGCGCTCAAGGCAATTTCGACATTAGACATATCGCTGCTAGTAACAGCCAAAAGTGCTGCCGCTTGCTTAACATTAGCAGCTTCCAGAGTTGCAGGCAAACTCGCACTTCCCTGAATGACCGGAATTTTCATTGAGCGAGCCGTGTTCAGAAAGCGGCAGTTTGTATCTTGCTCGATTACCACAATATCGTAACCGTTAGTGTGCAGTTCTTTAGCAATTTGGATACCGATTCCTCCGAGTCCGCAAATACAGCACTTCCGGATGTTATGAGGTACAGTAGCAGCAATTAGCAAACCAGTTTTTGAGATGTTTGGGATTCATTA
>NZ_JAUBQB010000013.1:0-114721 GCF_036701035.1 Microcoleus sp. Pol7_B2
TGGCACATCTCTTGATGAAGTTATTCGTGCTTATTGTGCAGAAAGAGTGTCTCATACTTATTTGAAATGACTATACAGTGGAGAAAGCTACTTGATGAAGAGCTGCGGCAGCGCTTTATCTCTTAGGATGGAAATTAAGCGGGGAAATACATTAAAAAGCAATGGGGAATGGCAATGAGGCAAGTTGTAATTGTGGGATCGGGGCCAACTGGTGCGGCACTTGCCTTACTGCTGGTGAAACGAGGTATTGCTGTAACCTTGGTTGAGGCGGCAAAAGATTCCTACCGAGTCTTTCGCGGTGAAGGGTTAATGCCCAGCGGATTGGATGCGATCGCACAAATGGGCTTATCCACTATGCTAGAAGGTGTTCCACACCGACAAATTGATGCCTGGGAGTTCATTGTGGGCGATCGGCAACTATTTCGAGTTGATGAGCCAATGGGATCAAATCGACCTTGTACACTGGTATCGCAACCGCCTTTGCTAGAAACACTAATTTCAGAAGCTCAGTTGCATCCAGAGTTTGAATTTATCCAAGGTGTTCCCGTAAAAGATTTACTGTACAGCAACGATCGCATTGCGGGTGTAAAGCTAGGAGATGGGCGAGAGATTCCTGCTGCACTTGTGATTGGTACAGATGGTAGAAACTCGGTTGTACGACAGCGTGCAGAATTAGAGTTAGTAAAACAGCAGAATAGTATAGATGTTCTGTGGTTTAAACTTGCCGCTCATCCTCGGTTTGTGGCAGATAATGTATTTTATTCTATTCTGAATGGCGGTAGCGGATTCAGTGTTTTTCATGGGGCAGAATCAGGAAAACTTCATCTGGCTTGGGTGCTATCGGCAGATGACAAAACCGATTGGAAACACACAGACTGGGCAGAAACTTTCGCATCGCGATCGCCTGCGTGGATGGCAGAACATTTCCGCAACTGTGCCGATACGCTCGAATCTCCGATGCGATTATCTGTTGTGGTTGGTCGCTGTCCGCGCTGGCATCGACCAGGAATCATACTTTTGGGGGATGCTGCACATCCCATGTCTCCGGTTCGCGCTCAAGGAATTAACATGGCTTTGCGCGATGTAATTGTTGCCGCAAATCACCTTATACCTTTATTGAAAGCAGGGGCTAATTACGAGGATATTGACTTAGCATTATCGCGGATTCAGGCAGAACGCGAACCCGAAATTATTCGCGCCCAACAACTTCAAGCACAAGAAGCGTGGAAAGGCGAACAACTGCGAAAAAATGGATTATTGCGTTTATTGATGATGCAAGCTGCTCCGTTTTTGGGTGAAAACATTAAACAATTTTGGGTAAAAGGACAGTATGAATTGCGCCAAGGAGTAACAGAGGTAAAATTGGTTGTGTGAAAAGAGGAAATTCACAATTAGGAGAAAATTTTATGCGATCGACAAATATCAAAGGACCGATCGGCACTATTCACATCATCGAAGCCAGCCCCCCTGTCACCGCTGCGGAGTCGGAACTGCTGCCGGTGGTGTTCGTGCACGGTATGGCGGTTTCTGCGAGTATCTGGGAGGCGCAGCTTGCCCGTGTCGCCCGTACCCGACGCGCGATCGCCCTTGATATGCGGGGACACGGCGATTCTGCACCGCCGGAGGACGGCAACTATGCGCCCGCCTCCTGTGCAGCGGATGTTTTGGCGGTACTGGATGGGCTGGGACTCGATCGAGTGGTGCTCGTCGGGCACAGTTTCGGTGCCTGTATTGCCCTCGCCACAGCAGCCGCTGCACCGCAGCGCATCGCGCAGTTGATCCTGGCAGATCCACCTGGAGATTTTACCAAGGTGCCTGCAGATGTGTACGAGGAACGCATCGTTCCCTACCAGAGGGCTCTGGAGACGGAAGATTGGGCGGCTGCTGTGGAAAACAGCTTCAATGAGGCGCTGACAGGAAGCACGGCCGATACGCGCGATCGGATTCTCGCTTGCTTGGCGGCGACTCCACAGGATTGTCTGGCTGGAATGTCTCGCGGGATGTTTGCCTTTGAAGCTGTTGATGCTCTCGATCGCTACCTAGCAGCCCCTGGAACGCGGGCCCACGCCATTATTGCTCCCTCAAACACTTTTCCGTTCAGCCTCCACATCCTCCGTCCCACACTGACGACAACGACGCTACCCGATACTGGACACTGGCTGATGCTGGATGCGCCAGAGGCCTTTGCTAGGGAACTGGATATTTGTTTGGGAAAAGAATCGATATGAATGACTCCTCGTTAAGTAGCTACAAACAGCAAATTCTTAATGACTTTAACAACCGTCAAAACTACGAGACAGAGCTTCATATACGGGCTGCAAACCGATTAGTAGAGTTCGCAAAAATACAACCCGGTCAGCAAGTTTTAGATGTCGCTACTGGAACAGGTTTAGCGGCGATTGCTGCAGCTTTTGCTGTTGGTTCCACAGGTCGTGTTTTGGGAACTGACTTTGCTTCGGGAATGCTGCTGCAAGCCGAGCAGAAAGTCGCTGTTTCGGGACTGACGAATATCAGGTTTGAGAAAGTGGATGCAGACGAGCAAGAGTTCCAGGAAAGCCAATTTGATGTTATTTTGTGTTCGTCGGCGATCGTCTACTTCACAGATATTCCGACATCGCTGCGTCGATGGCACAATGCTCTGAAACCAAGAGGGTTACTTGCATTTTCCTGTCTGGCAGAAACCTCCCCTACCGCGTCTGTCTTGTTTCGGAAAGCAGTACAAAGATACGGTATTGCTATCCCGAATCCCAATGAGTTACTGGGAACGCCGCAGAGGTGTTGCCAAATGCTTGACAATATCGGGTTTGAAGACATCGAAATCACGACTGAGCAATTTGGCTTCTACTTGCAAGATGCGGAAGCTGCGTGGACTGGCAATGCCAAGAGTGCATTCGGGCTTCAAAATGTGAAATGGTCAGATGAACAGTGGCAGCAGTGCAAGCTGGAATATTTTACAGAAATAAATGAAGCTTCAACCGCAGCAGGTTATTGGAACGATATCACAATGTTCTTTGTCAGAACCCATAAATCTGGTCAAGTCGATGCACTCCTTACTTAGGAATGAAAATTAAATAACTTACAATTTTGATGGTTCTTGTGGGATGGGCGTCCCGCCCGTCCAGAAAGGGCGGGCGGGACGCCCACCCCACTTTCCTTGTGTAAATTATTTAGTTCGCGATCCTTAACAAATCTTTTTTCAAAGTATGCAGCATATTCACATCGCTAAAATTTCCGAGTTTGATGAGGGATTAATTATCCATTTAATTGAGGAAAGTCTGTCCCAAGGTTTTCAGTTTGTTGAAAGACTGGTTCGAGATTATCGTAATGGTTATAACTGCTTCGACAAGGTTGGTGAAGCTTTATTTATAGCGTCATCGCAGGAAAGAGCGATCGGAATTTGCGGCTTGAATCGAGATCCTTATTTCAACGATCCAAAAGTTGGACGATTGCGGCATTTGTATGTTGAGTCAGTTTGGCGGGGAAAGGGGGTGGGGCGTTTATTGGTCGATCGGCTGATTTACGAAGCCAGTCAGCATTATCAGTTATTGACGTTGCGAACAGATACGCCAGCAGCCGACAGGTTTTATCAAAAATTGGGATTCAAGACTCAGCGCAATTGGCAGCATACGACGCATCATTTACAATTGAGCAAGATAGACTGTGCGTGACTTTTAGTTTTACCACAATTCATCGAGAGTTAAGTTGTGGGGGTTTTTGAGGATGAAGGCGTTGTTGTCTTTGATTAAGTCACCGCTACAGAGAATCGGTAAGCGTTCTTGATAAGCTTTAATCGCCAGGATGTAATCTTTGTCGGCGAGGGAGGTTTGAATTTTCCGCAATTTGTCAGCAATGACGCCTATTAAAGTTATTTCGCCACTTAATTTGTCGGTGTTGGGAGTGTGAATTTGCATAACAATTCCCTGAATTATCGTGTTGGGAATGCTGGTAAGCAGTTCGCTTAAAATTTCAATTTGAGGGCGATTTTCTGCGTGTTCTAGGGTTTGGATTGCCTCGCGGATGCGGGCTGCATAATCTCCCAGGTTTTCCCGGTTAGGTAGCAATATTTCAAATTCTTCTGCATCGGCTGTTGGTTTGTGCCAAAGTGTGGCATTATCTAAAAAAGGTTGGTCTTCATGCCAGCCGTGAGTGTGTAAGTAATTTCTCAGTTGATTTAGCTCGATAGTTTCGAGAGTTTGGCTATCTTTTACGGTGACTTTCATGGTTGAACTCCTTGGCTAATTCCCTCCATAATTGACTGAAGGGCGGCGACTGTAAATTGGTTGATTCTGGGGATGGCGACGGTGACAGCGTTTGTGTTTTGTGTTTTTGGCTTTCCCCGCAGCGAGATCCAATATCCGCAGTTTCTGATGCAGAGTTCTGTTTCCGACTGGGTTAACCAGTCTTCGGGTGTTTCGGGGATTAAAACGACAACTAAAATTCGGGGAATGGCGAAGTCATCCATTCTTAAGTCGTCGTAGTTTTTGAGCTTGAGGGGGTAGCGGATGGAGTGATTGTCTTGGATATCTCTTGATGTAGATTTTAACTGCAATTCTAAGCGAGGTGCTCTAATGGGGCCTGTCCCGCCTTTCGCAGCTACTCCCCAGTCTACGCTATCATCGTCTACGAAAGGTTTGTAGAGGGAATAGCCGGCAATGGTGGTGACAGCTTGCAGGTAGATGTTGCTGAATTGTTCTTTTTGTTGGTTGATATCCACTTTTTAGGTAGCGATTATTCTTGTTAACCTGGTTGGTTTTAAGTCGTAGATAAAATTACATCATGTTGGTTATGGTTTCCTTGATTTGTATCGGTTGGTTAGTGACAATGGAGTAGAGAACATCGGGGTCTAAATCTGCTCCATTTTCCCAGTAAATTGTCCCCCATTCTGGATTTAGTTTGACTTGGTTAAAGTAAGCCAAGTCTTGCAGTGGGGCGAAGATTCCGGTAAATTCGATTAATTGGCTAATGTCAACTACTCCCTCTTGGTTATCTTCAAATTTGAGGTGAAGTTGATAGTTTTCTAATGGTTGAACTGAGCTAATATCTTTGAGCATTGTTTATTCCAAAGGGGCAATAGGTTCTAATGGTGTTTGAAGTCTGGCAAGTTGCCAGTTTTGCATGAGCTCTGTTTGATGAAGGGCTGCCCACTCTACAACTAATCCTAAGATGCGAGGGGAAAGTTTGCCTTCTAGGATTGAGAGGGTTTCGATATCAATGATGGCTTTTTGTTGATTGTAGCGGGCATGAAAGTGCGGGGGCGGGTGGTCGTTATAGTACATCGTGATGATGATGCCTAAAAATCGGCTGAGCTCTGGCATTAGATTGTCTCCTATACAATTCTTTCGGCGTCTTTTTCCAGATTTCGCAAGACTAAATCCGCTCAATACATTCTTTAATATTGCTTAAAACGTGCGTTTTGGTTCCAATTATACTAAAAAATCTACCTCGCTATCTGCTGTTGCTTCACCCCTGGCAACCGAACCAAAAACGCGCACATTTAACGCGCCTGGGTGAGTAGCAATTCTCAGGATATCCGAGCGCTTGGACTTCAGCAATTCCTCAATTCCCATAACTCCACCCCCGCAGATTTTCCGGAATCATCGCCTCTAACTTGGCACTCTCGGCAAATTGCCTCTCCAACTTCCCCGTCAAATGCAGCATCTTCTCGTCCAAACCCTCCTCCTCCTCCTCCCAAGCCTCCGCGCCGACATACCTCTGAGGAGTTAAAACCTAACACTTACCGTTTTCCTTTTTTGTTGCCTTTTGACTCCGCACAAGTGTTACAACTCTTCTGGAAAGTACATTTGCAGCAAATCTGCCCCGCCCTAACCCAACTGGCCAAACTTCTCCAGAACTTAGGTAAAAAGCACCTAAAGTATGATGCGAAACTCGGGCAAAACTCTTATTGTATAAATCCATCGGGCATTAAACCGATATCCACAACCGCTAAGATTTATTGCCAAAAATTAAATCTTTCCGGCGAAAAGTTGCTATTTAATGAATAAGACTTTACAATCCAACAAGGTAAATGAAACTCTCAACGAGCAGGCCTGCAAGCACTAACCCGAAATGGGTCGCAAGTGCCAAAAAGCAGCAAAAGCTACCTTTTTTAACTCTTTCAACAGCAAAGCATTGGCAAAAAAACCAGGGATCGACGGTTGGCATCTTGGAACGAATGCTTTGCTAGCAATACTACATATGTATTAAAACTTGTCTGCAAAAATTTAGCCCCAAGAGAGGCCTAGCTGCAACTCTTGCTGCGTCAGGTTTTAGTCTCTAATTAGGCTGGTTTTATTGTCTTTAACTACTTGAGGATTCGATCGCATGATTTCGATTTCTACAACTCAATCTGATGTGGTACCTTTGCCTTCGCCAACCGTAACGGCTGCAACCCAAAGCACCGCGGCTGCAGCAACTGGGGTCTGCGTGACGGTTCACGGTCACTTTTACCAGCCACCCCGGGAAAACCCTTACCTGGACGCGATCGAACGCCAAGCCAGCGCCTCCCCCGCCCACGACTGGAACGAACGCATTGACATCGAGTGCTACCGCCCCAACGCCTTTGCCCGCATACTCAACGATCGCGGCGAAGTCACGGGGATCGTCAACAACTACGAGTATATGAGCTTCAACATCGGGCCGACCCTGATGAGCTGGCTCGAACGCTACGACACGGAAGTCTACCAGCGGATTCTGGAAGCCGATCGCAAAAGCTGTCAGCGGCTGGGTCACGGCAACGCGATCGCCCAAGTATACAATCACATCATCATGCCGCTGGCTAACGAGCGAGACAAATACAGCCAAGTTCGCTGGGGGATCGCAGATTTTCGATCGCGGTTCGGTCGCGATCCCGAAGGAATGTGGCTCGCCGAAACCGCCGTAGACTACGCCACCCTCGAAGTTTTAGTCGCCGAAGGCATCCGCTTCATTGTCTTAGCCCCCTCCCAAGCAGAACGCTGCCGCCCGTTCATCGGGCAAAACGAAGAAGGGGAACCAACCGCAAATTCCGAATGGCACGAAGTCGGCGGCGGCCAAATCGATCCGACTCGCCCGTACCGCTGCTATTTGAAACCAGAAATGCGGTTGCTGGCCGACCACCAACTCTCGCCGCTGAGCTCTCACCATTTTGGCCGCAGGCACTTGCAAAATACCGAAGCCCCACCTCCCAACACTCCCTACATTGATATCTTTTTCTACGATGGCCCGATCTCGCGGGATATGGGCTTCAATGACGTGCTCAGCAGCAGCCACCACTTGGCCGGGCGCTTGGGTCAAGCAGTACGGGGAGACCACCGACCGGCTCAATTAATCTGCGTGGCGACGGACGGCGAAACTTTCGGCCACCACAAAAACGGTACTGAAAAATGCCTCGCCTACGCCTTCACAGAAGAGTTTCCCCGTCGAGGCTGGACGGTGACAAATTTTGCTCATTATTTAAGTCAAAATCCTCCCGCTTGGGAAGTGGAACTCAAACCGGTGACGGCTTGGAGTTGCTCTCACGGGGTCGATCGCTGGCAAGATGATTGCGGCTGCGGTGGCGGCGGCGAGTGGAACCAAAAATGGCGCCGCCCTCTGCGGGATACTCTCAATTGGCTGCGCGATCGGCTGATTCCGATTTACGAAGAAGCGGGGCGCAAGCTGTTTAGCGATCCATGGAAAGCCAGAGATGAATATATTGAGGTTATCCGGGATCGATCAGCCACTAATGTTGACAGTTTCCTTCAACGCCATCAAGTGCGCGAACTCGATGCCTCCGAACAGGTGGACGCCCTGCGGCTGCTGGAAATGCAGCGCCACGCCCTGTTAATGTTCACTAGCTGCGGCTGGTTTTTTGAAGAAATCTCGCGGCCAGAAGGCGTGCAAATTCTGCGCTACGCGGCCCGGGCGCTGGAATTGGCGGCCGAAGTTACCGGCGTCCAGCTAGAAAAGGATTTTGTCGCTCAACTAGCCCTCGTACCCAGCAACGTTGACTGTTTTAAAACAGGGGCAGAAGTTTACCGCCAACTGGTGGTGACAGCCCAAATTAGCCTCCGACAAGTGGCCGCCCACTACGCGATCAGTTCTCTGTTTGCCAAATATCCCCGCGAACAGCGAGTTTACTGCTATCAGGCCGAGCAGCAAGATTTCCAAATTCAGCGCATGGGATCGATGACTCTGGCTGTGGGCCAATTGCAGTTAACCTCGGAAATTACGCGGGAAACAGAGATTTTTGTGTTTGCTGCGTTGCACCTCGGCGGCTGGGACTTCCACTGCTGCATTCAGCCTTTTGGCAGCCGCCGGTCTTACACTATGCTCAAAGAGCGGTTGTTTGGAGTTATGCAAGAAGCTTCCGCGTCCCACGCGATTCTGGAAATGGTGCGGCTGTTTGGGGATCAGTCCTTTAGCTTGCGGGATTTGTTTGCTGAGGAACGCCACCGGATCGTGCAGTTGCTGAGTCAGGAAAACTTGACTCGCTTGGATCAGCTTTACACTCAGGTTTACCGCGAAAATTACGGGGTGATGATGGCGTTCCACCGCGACGAGTTGCAGGTGCCGGTAGAGTTGCAGGTGGCTGCTGAGGTGGCTTTGGGACACCGCTGTTTGACGGCGGCCAAGGCCCTGGAACAGGAAACCGAGGATGTGGAACCGCTGCTGGCCGAAATTGAGGCGATCGCCACTGAAAGCGGCCATCTCCGCTGTCGGTTGAACGTTCCCGAAGTCAAGGAAATTTTGGAAAAGATGGTTTGGCGATCGCTTGAGGCGCTGCTGCAAGCAGGATCGGGCGCGGAGGATCGCTCGCCTGTCAACTTAGAAGCTGATATCCGCACGATCGAGCGTTTGATTGCGGTGGGCGATCGGCTGAGTCTGGGTTTGTGTCTGGATCGATCGCAGGAACTGTATTTCAATTCTCTGTACACTCAAATTGTGCCTCTGTGTTTGGGCTGGCTGCAACTGCAAGATGCCTCGGCGGGCGACAGTGTGGTCGCTGCCGTTGCCTTGGGGATTGCAGGTTCCGGCGTCGGCTGGGACTTGTCTTCGATCCGGCAGTTGCTGGAGTTGGGTCAAACCTTGGCCGTTGATGTTGAGTGTTGGTTAAATCAGTTAAATTGATTGTTTTTCGATTAAACCAAATCAATTCTCGCCCTTGAAAATCCGCCCGATCGAGCTTTAAAGCTCGATCGGGCCTGCGGGTTCAACCGAGAATCATCAACATTTCGGCTGACGTGGATCGCGGCTGGGGATCGAAGCAGCGATACGGAACCGCCAACTTTGTTTAAGTTTTCGCTCTACTTGTGGGAAGATAAGAAGACTGTCGGCAAAGCCTACAAGTGTTAAGCACCCCTAGGCTTTGCAGAGTTTTGAAGAGAGAACACTAAATATAAGTCTATGAAAGTTGGCGATCGCGTTTGCATTAAAAACTCTGTTGTTGTCTACCACCACCCTGAAAATCGCAGTCAACCATTTGATATTAAGGGTATGGAAGGAGAAGTCGTGGCGATCGTTCACGAATGGCACGGCCGACCTGTCAGTGCGAATTGGCCGATTCTAGTACAATTTGACAAAAAATTTCGAGCTCACCTGAAAGAGGATGAGGTCGAATTGATATCTTCGGAAGTCTAGCTGTCTCCAAAGTAGAAGCCGGAGGTCAAAGACAATATTAAATCCGGTCAGTCGATTTTAGATTTTAGATTTTAGATTTTAGATTTACTCCACAGATGAATCTGGAAGCTTGAACTAGAGTCTAAAATTTTGCGCCGATGGCGACTCCTGTAGGAAAGCAAGTATCCGCTTTTGGGCGGGAGTCATATAGCTGTTGTACAGTTTGTAGTCAGGACTTCAGTTTTTTCTGTAGCTTTTAGTCGATCGGCGGGGCTACAGTCCTTACTACAAACCATCTTTTTTATTGAATCCTTAATTTTTCGACCGTCCGCGGCTAAACCAACCGAAGATATTCAAATCTCCCTGCATTTTCTGCAATTCCTGCTGATGCTGCTTGGCTGTAGCGTAATACCACTGGCAGTGAAGTTCTAGTTCTTGACGGTACTTAATTTCATCGTAAAACTCGCGGACAATTTGGTGTCTCTGAAAAATTTCGGCCGCGGGAGTCGGTTCTGGGGCAATGTTTTGCAACTCGTGGGGCAGCATGATTGTTTGGGGGCGACGGTGGCTAATATTGGCTTTAATGACTTTAAGCTAGCACACTGAATCAATTTTGGATTTGGGAAGTGGCTTCACCGTTGAGACTACTTAAATTCTTCCATCCAAAATCCCCAATCTAAAATTCTGTTAAAGCCATCCCCGCAGCCGATAAACGATCAAGCCGATGTATTCTTTCAAAGCTTTAGTTGACTGGTTTAACTGATAGGTATCCGGCAATAAATCCAGTGCGACTGCTTGCCAATTGTTTTGGGATGCTGCGATATCCTGCTGCGTTATCTGGAAGTCTGTGGGTGCGGGAATTGCTTTTATTCCTTGACGCTTGAAAATTAAGAGCGATCGAGTCATGTGCATCGCCGATGTCACTAGCAAAACCGGCCCTCTTATGCCTTTAGCATCTAAAATTTTCCGCACGTTGACGGCATTTTGATAAGTGTTGTGTGAATCGGGGTCTTGCAGAATTGCTGATGCCGGTACACCCATTGTTTGGGCAATTTCTGCCATGTCTGCCGATTCGGGAGCCCCGCCGCCTTTCCAATCTACTCTACCGCCGCTGAGAATGAGCAGCGGAGCTTTGCCTTGCCGGTAAAGTCGGGAACCGTAGATTATTCGATCGCCCGCTTCCGCTAATTCTACCCAAGGACGGGGAGGTAAAGCTGCTTTGACACCGCCGCCCAAGACGATAATCGCTTCAGCTTGAGGGAGTTCGGCGGTTGGTAAGTTTTCCCATTCGAGCGCTCGAACTAACGATTTTGAAACCCAACCGCTACTTCCGAGCAGTAAAATAATTAGAGCCGCAGCAATTGGCACCGCCGCCCATTTCGGACGCTTCCAAAGTGTGATTAAAGCCGCCATCATTAACAGGCAACTCAATCCCAAAGGATAAATAAACAGCGGCAGGAGTTTCGACAGAAATACAAACATTCAGCAAGTAATTCAAATTGCTAGTTAGCGGTAATGGGTAATTGGTAATGGACTCTCGTTACTCGCTAATCTGTAATTAGTAATTTAGGTGGCGGGAGTTGTTAATTTTTAGTATTGAGTTTTGAATTGTGAACTCTTTAACTTAAAGCTTAAAACTCAATACTAAAAACTATTTTCGGTGCTAGCGACGATCCTCTGGTCCCGACAACCAGTCTAACAATGTAGGAGCTTCACGCCTAGAGGTTTTGCTATATAGTTTGCTCTCGGTTTCCACTACTTCTTTATTGAGGATAGCATCCGAGCTTTTATCCTTGGAACGCATATTCGGGTTGAGTAGTAGTTCGTTGTGCCACCAAGCGACAATTAAACCTGCTGCCACACCGCCGATGACACCAAGACCGAGACTCACGGGCAGGTAACATCCTACTAAGCGAAACCCAACGGTAAACAACACAAACCATATCAGCGCGGGGCTAAACCCCTTGGAGTCTCCGGTAAATTTTGGCATGAGCTGCAAGTTGTGTTTGTAATAACACAGAAAGATATTGACAATATTAGCAGACAATCCAATTCGCAAGGGCGATCGCTCTGCAACTACTCTCCACAAATCAAGTTTAATTGTACCTCTAAGTCTTGGGCGGTATCTACAATCTTTACAGAAATTTGCTCTAATTCTGTAAAAGGTTCAAAAGCTGCTTGCTGCGAACTCAATAGTTCGGCTGTCGCGTCGGCAATATCGCCCCTGCGCTGTTGCAGTCGTTCTCGCAATACTTCAAATGGTGCGGTGCAGTAAATAATTTGCAGGGGCAAGCCGTGGGATTGAGCCTGATTAATTGCATCGGTTCTCCAGTTTTGGCGATCGAACTTTGCATCTAAAATCACATCCCAACCTCGGTCAGCCAGCACTATCCCCAACTCTAACAATCTACCATAAGTCTGCGCGGTCATTTCATCCGAATACAAATCTTGCCCGCCGCGTTCATTTAAAGGAATTTCGCCTAAATGTTTGCGAACCGCATCCGAGCGAATGTGAATTGCCCCTGTGTGGCGGGCCAAATATCGAGCTGCTGTACTCTTGCCAGAACCTGACAAACCCGACATCAAAGTTAACTTCCCTTGGCGCGGTTGCGTGTATTGCCAAGCCAGTTTATAGTAATGAGCTGCTGTCTGTGAAATCTCTGCTTTTTGGGCAGTTGAAATAGCGGCATCGTCCAACATTAACGAAGTTACTTTCGCTCTAACATAAGCTTGACGGCTCAAATACAAAGGCAACAGTTGCAGTCCTTCCCAATCCCCTGTTTGTTCGATGTAAGTATTGAGAAAAGCATTGCCCAAGTCTCTGCGCCCCCGCGACTCCAGATCCATTACTGTAAAAGCCACATCGTACATGACATCAACAAAGCGAAAAGGCTCGTTAAATTCAATGCAGTCAAACAGCAATATTGTATCTTGCCAGAATGCTATATTCCGCAAATGCAAATCTCCGTGGCACTCGCGAATTTTATTGTTGGCAATCCGCAGGTTAAATAACTCTTGATTGGTCGCAAAAAAAGCATCAGTATAATCTTTAGTTTCCTGATATTGTCTCTGAGTCTGCGGCCCGCCGATATATTTTTGCGAAATCCGGTAATTGTTATCTATTGCTGTGCGAATCTGACTGACTTCGCCAAATGTGCGAATGTAGCTGTTACTAATTGCCCTGCTGTGAAAGTTGGCAACTTCGCGCCCTAAGTCTGCCATAAGTTGCTCTGTTAACAGTCCCCGTTCCAACAAACTAAGCAACAGCGTATCTTGAGGAAACTCCCGCATTTTTAGCACATATTCTACAGCATTTTCTGTAGATTTTAGTGCTGGTAAGTTGCTGCCAAATTGAAACGAATCCCCAATTTGAATAATTGGCAAAACTTTTAGATAAATTTCCGGAGCCGTGCGTCGGTTCAGCAGCAATTCTTCGTTGCAGAAATGCTGCCTTTTCTCCACAGTTGAATAGTCCAAAAAGCCAAAGTTGACTGGTTTTTTGAGTTTGTAAGTATACTCTCCTGTCAGCAAAACAAAGGAAGCATGAGTCTGAATTAGCTGCACTGGTTCTGCCACCCCATGTGGGTAAAACCCGGGCTGCAACATTTGCTGAATCAGAGGTGGGAGACAAGTATCAGTCATATCAATTTTAGATTTTGGATTTTAGCTTAGATCGATTTGGGCTTGGAGATTTAGATAAAGATAACTTAAAGAAAATAGATGTTGAGTTGAAGTCGATTTATTATAAAGTTGATAATTAGTGTAAACCAAAAATTACTGATGACAGAAAACAATCAAGATTCCCGCTCCGTGGATGTGTTTGGCGTGGGAAATGCCCTGGTAGACATCCTAGCATTGGTGGAAGATGAATTTGTACTCGGCCACGGGCTGAATCGCGGCGGGATGACGCTGATGAATTCGGAAACGCAGGGGGGGATTTTGCACGATTTAGAACACAATTCGCTGCAAATGCGATCGGGCGGTTCGGCGGCAAATACGATGATTGGTTTGGCTCAAAGTGGCGGTAAAGCGTATTATTCTGGCAAGGTTGCTAAGGATACTAACGGGGAATTTTATCGGCAAGATTTGCTGGCGGCGGGGATTGATTTTAACGTGCATCCTGCTGAGTCGTCGAAGGAACCCACTGGTACTTGTGTAGTGCTGACTACGCCGGATGCGGAACGCACCATGTGTACTAATTTGGGTGTTTCTACTACTCTGGCGGCGACGGATATTGATGTCGATCGCCTGAGTCACTGCAAGTACAGTTATGTTGAGGGTTATCTTTGGGATGCTCCCGATCCGAGAAAGGCTAGCATTGAGACGATGGAACAGTCTAAGCGTCTGGGTGTGAAGGTGGCTTTTACTTTTTCGGATGGCTTTTTAGTCGATCGCTTTGCTGATGATTTTCACAAGGTGGTTTCGGAATATTGCGATGTAATTTTTTGCAATGCTGATGAAGTTCGGAGCTTTTTTAAGGAAGAATCTTTGGAAGAGTGCGCTCGGAAAATGAGCGAGATTTCGGATTTGGCTTTTATCACTAATGGGGATAAAGGCTGCATGGTGGTAGAGAACAAACAGATTGTGGATGTGGCTGGATTTCCGGTAAAGGCGATCGATACTGTGGGTGCTGGCGATGCTTTTGCGGGGGGTGTTTTGTTTGGAATTACTAACGGTTTGAGTTCTGTACAAGCGGCTCGCTGGGGCAATTTCTTGGCTTCTAGGGTGGTGCAGATTCACGGGCCTCGGCTTGAGGGTTCTCAGGCTCATCTTTTGAGTGAGGTAATTTCTGGTTAGGAATTGAAATGGGCGATCGCACTTTTTTGCGTAAGGGCGATCGCTCTTTTTTGAACCGCAGATAAAGGCAGATGAACGGGGATGAAGGCAGATGGAGCAAGGGCGATGGTGTTAAAATCTGTGAAAGCTTAATTAACCGCACTTGAAATGCTAACAACTACATCGTTCACGGAGATAGTAAATAGGGCTTGAATCACCAATCAATTGCTCTCCTGATTGCCCATAACTTATTCAGCCAGACCTATTTTAGCTGTTTTTTTTTGCGCCTGACAACCTTTTGTGGGTCAGACAATCCATAGAGTGTTTACTTTTCCAACTTATTAAACAAGCCCTAAGTAGGTGTAAGGTGTACCGTGCGCTTTCTACAGATAGAGTTAGCACGTAATTCCTAAACTTTATTTCATCAGATAGGGAGGTTCAGATGACCCAAATAAATCCCGATCGCACTACTGGTACAATTGCGATCGACGTTTGCGCTCAATCAAACGGGCAGTATGTTTGTCAGATTTCATCGTCTCTAAGCGATCGCCCTGATGATACCATGAATTTTTACGGAGAAACGAAAGAACACGCGATCGCGATCGCTCTAGAACATTTAGCCGAAGAGTATCGCGAGAAAGCAGAAGAGTCTCAGAATATAGATTCGCTCGCCGTGGAAATTTCCGATTCTGAAGAATCAACTAATAAATATTATCATGTGATTGTACACTACGAAGAAATTGCGGAAGCAGAATCTAAGTTTGAGGCAGTACACAATACAATGATGGGAAATATGATAGTTGAGAATGCCAGAATTGCCGCCATTAAGATTTCTCCAGATATTGAAATCCAGCCGTTAGAGCACTCGGGATATTGAGCGATCGGGACTTACGCGCAGAGACTATATGTAGGGTGCGTAGTGCGAACCTTACCCCTACGCATCAACGATCGAAACGTGAGTTTGAGGCAATCGACTAGAAGCGATCGCATAATTTCAAATACCCATTAATCCAGGTTTCGGAGGCAAATACGGACCGAATACCCCACCTACTACACCTATTGTTTGTGGTATCTTTCTGCTGTCTCCTTCCAAAAGAGTTTCTCCCTTCACATTTAATTTAGACGAACCCGAACCATCTAGCATCATTACTTTATTAGCTCCAAAATTTTTGAGAGTATCACCAGCATTATTTTGAGTGGATTTGTCAGAAGTAAACAGTAAAACACTCTCATTAATCCCATCAGAATCATGAAGATCGCCAACACCGATGAATGTTCTTCCCTGTTCCGTATTCCGTGATGCTCCATACTCTATAGGATCGTAGCTGACCAGAATATTTTTGGCTGAAGATGAATCGAAAGTGTTACTATTGTAGTCTTTGATAGTTGCCCGATCGGAGAACAACTCTAACATGAGTAGACTGTCTGCTTCCTCTTGGGTTTTAGCACCAGTGCTTGCTCTTTGCCCATCAATTTTTAGAGGGTGAATAACTTGAGCGCTGGTATCCCAGAACCAGCCTCCAAACCAAAAATTGTTCACAGTATCCAAAGGTCCTTGATCGAAGTATTGACCGTTGGTAACAGAGAAAGCCCGCGAATTTGCTCTTGAAAAATCCGACCATGCCTCATCAATAGTTTGAGTCTTAAACTCAGGACTGTTGCCCTGCTCAGTAATTTCTCCATGAAGGAACTTGACGGAGGCTCCTTTGCTTAGATCTACAACTTGTACGTAGTCAGAGCCTCTGCGATAAAAATCAATACCTATTGCACTAGGCAAAGTCTCGAAGCCATTGGGAATAGTTCGCGGTTTTTCAGGTTTTGTACCGCCTTCAGTGTTGCCGCTGTTGCTATTTTCTCCCGGCTTGCTGTCGCCAGGATTGGATGGTTTACCAGGCTCTTGGTAAGCAGTCGCCTTGTTGCCATTCCAGTAAATGTGACCGTTCTCAAAGTATTGAATCTTGTTACCGTTACCCCGATCGATCTCTCCGCTCTTGGGAACTCCCAACCTACCATCCAATCCGCCTGTTTTCAAGTATTCTTGGCGGATCGCACCGTAAATTGGAAAAGTTCCTTTGGAACTGCTGACGATCGAGCCACGCTCAAATAGTTGATAGCTGACATTACCTGAATAGTTGGTAACATCTGAAGTAGGTTTGCCGATCGTACTTTGATACTTGTCGTAAACCGGATAGAATTTGCCAGCAATATTGTGACCGTTGATAGAGGTTGAATTAGGTGACTGTTGCTCTGGCTTTTCGATCGAATTGTCACCGCCATCAGATGCCGCTACTTCTACAGGAACCTCTATTTTTTGACCTTCAGAAATTACGTTGGGATTAGAAATGTTGTTGTGTTTGGCAATGAATTTGTAGTAATCGGGAGCAGCGCTGCCCATTGTTTCTCTGGCAATTTCGCTGAGACTATCTCCGGCTTGAATCGTGTAAGGTTGCCACTCATAAGATTTGCCGTTAAATCGATCGGCAGTAGCTCGTTCCATTGGCTTCACGAGCCCTTCGTAACCCCAAGTTTCAGGTGTTGCGAATTCTGCGCGAGTGCTCGATTGCGGTGCAGTTTCCTTCGCTAACTGCACGGCTTTATCTAAATTCAACAATCCAAAACCTGTTTTCCGATCCCAACCCGGTAAATTGACATCGATCGCACTTTGTTTGAGAAGATCAATTACTTGGCGATCGCTCAATTTAGGATTGCTTTCCCACACAACAGACGCCATCCCAGTCGCTTTCGCTGCTGCAAAAGAAGTTCCCGTAAGCGCATCTAGATCGTTGTCCCCCTCGGCAACTACAGCATCCAAACCATAGCCGTAACTCGAATAGGACGATCGGCGCACTCCGTCAAACGCCCCAACAGTCATAATATTGTCAAACTCCTGGGAAGCTTGACCCAAAACCGACATCACACCGCCATCGTTGCCAGCAGCAACCACCAGCAGCACTCCATTCTGACGAGCATATTCTAAAGCCGCCCGCTCTCTGGGCGTCAACTCGTAGCGCGTCGTCACGTTGCCCTCGCCGTTAACTTGAGTTAAGTCTAGGCTGAGGTTGACAATAGAATTCTGCTGCCCTTGTGCCTTGGCTTCATGCACAAAATCTGTCAGCGACAAGTCCCACTGCCCGGAACCGCTGGCGCGTCCCAGCCAAACAGGAGCGCGATCGTTAATACCGTCAATGCCAATATTATTACCTGCGCGAGCGCCAATCAAACTCCAAACAGCCGTGCCGTGTTCGTTTTCTGCGTCAGACGACACTAAAGGATTGTTGTCATTGTCAATGCGATCGCGCCCCAGTGTCACTTTAGAGTAGTCAAGATCCGGATTGTTCGCAGCAAACCCACTATCGATAATCCCAATCAAAGGCAGGCTGGGCTTCTCTGGTGGCACAGGCGGTTCCGGCTCAGCGGGCGGTTGAGTTTCAGCCGGTACCTGGGTATCATCAACAGGCGGTGTTGGCTCTACAGGCGGTGTTGGCTTTACAGGAGGTGTTGGCTCTACAGGTGGCGTTGGGGCTACAGGCGGTGTTGGCTCTACAGGCGGTGTTGGCTCTACAGGAGGTGTTGGCTCTACAGGTGGCGGTGGAGCCACAGGCGGT
This sequence comes from Microcoleus sp. Pol7_B2, assembly GCF_036701035.1. Taxonomy (NCBI): domain Bacteria; kingdom Bacillati; phylum Cyanobacteriota; class Cyanophyceae; order Oscillatoriales; family Microcoleaceae; genus Microcoleus; species Microcoleus sp. Pol7_B2. The sequence goes on from NZ_JAUBQB010000013.1 coordinate 17,958, forward strand.
TTTGCCTCCGCAGGTGGCGTTGGCTCCGCAGGTGGCGGTGGAGCCACAGGCGGTTTTGCCTCCGCAGGTGGCGTTGGCTCCGCAGGTGGCGTTGGCTCCGCAGGTGGGGGTGAGGCTACAGGCGGTGTTGGCTCCGCAGGTGGGGGTGAGGCTACAGGCGGTGTTGGCTCCGCAGGTGGCAGTGGGGCTACAGGCGGTGTTGGCTCCGCAGGTGTTGGCGCAGGTGCAGGTGTTGGCGCAGGTGCAGGTGTTGGCGCAGGTGCAGGTGCAGGTGTTGGTGTGGGTGGAGGCGGTTCTGTATCCGCAGGCGGTTTGCGCTCATCAGGCAGTTTTGAGGTGACATAATCGATCAATTTCTTACCGCCTTCAGATTTAGTCCAATCCTTAGCCGGAGCGATAACTTCTTTCACCTCGACCGCTTTGCCTGTCGCACCCGTCAAACGGAAAATCACATCCTCGTAGTCGTAATCTGACTTCGGAGTAATTGATCGATCCTCGATCGCGAATGTCTTACCATCGCCAGTAATATCTGCCACCTGACCCAACAGCCAAGCATCATCCGCGTCACTGCTAGATAGCGAAAACAGCGGACGATTATCGCCGCCAATATCCGGTTTATCAAATACTTCTTTAACCGTGCCATCCGGCACCAGCATCACAGCAAATGCTTCTCCAGGAGTCATCGCAAACTTCTTCACACCTTTGTAGGGCCCGGTGTTCAGATTTACCTTCCCTAAAGTACCCCTGAATTGAGGATCTGTTCCTTCTGTAATATCAGAAATCACGACGTGACCCAACACCGAATTACTCAGAGCCCTTTTTGCAGCTTCCTTGATAAACTCCTCAGAGCCTGGAGTAAATTTCTCCATACCCTGCAAACTAAATATGGCTAATTGTCCTTTAAATCCGCCGCCATCATACAGGAAATCAAAGCCTACTTCACCGGCAGGATCGGACGTAAAAAAACCGGAGTCAACCTTCAAACCTGTGAGTGGGTCAACTTTGTCATTTGCCGCCAGACTAATCTGATAGGTTGTGTCGGAGGAGATGGGAGAAACTTTGAGAGTATAGTCTCCTGCGCCCAAATTATCGGTACTGAGAGTTCCGGGATTTTTGCCGCTAGTTGAAATAGTTTCGATCGGCTTTCCTTGGCTGTCGAGCAGTTCCATTTTCAGACCGCCGCTAAAACCTTCAGCCAAGACTTGGAAACTGCCTGCAGCAGGACGATTGAAACGATAAATGTCTGTGGAATCGAGCTTACCAACGAAATCGATATTGAAATAGTTATCGTTAAGACTGCCGAGTTGAATGTTAGACATTTTGCACCCTGCCCACAAACTTACTTGTATTTTAATCAGTCGGCATAATTGAGCGATCTAGTTTCAATACATCTGGGCTGCTTCCCAGATCCGGTCTCTCCCCACAACACAGATATCCGCCCATTCCAAAATCTACGATTGTAAGCTGCTACCTATCTCTCGGAATTAAGTCTTACTTTTTTCGCTGCAAGCAAACTTTACAGACATTACTTTGTAGGCAGGATATAGTATTAGTTTGGGTTAAAGATTTTTTGAAAGAAAGCTCGTTACTACCTTCTATCTGTTGAGGATACTTTATGTGTGCAAAGGTGACAAGCAATCTGAACGATTACTAGCTTGGCGAATTTAGATGTCAGTCAATGAGACAGGACTTACGCACAGCCTCTAAATATAGGGTGTTGTAGGGCAATCCCCCCGCTGATGAAGACTCCATACATCTGGATATGGCGCGTAAGTCCTGCTTGATGTGTTGTGGAACGGGCGGAATATCCCGTTTTCTTAGTCTCTAAGAGAGCGGCTTCATTTTTGTAGTAGTGCTTTCAACCGCCGGGTTTTAACCGCCGAGTTTCAGGAGCCGATTTTAGGGACTTCAACCACTAGAATAAATCCCTCTTTCTTGCAGTTGCTGCATAAAAAACTCTTCCAAACTAGGCTTAGCCAAATTCATCCCAATTAGCTGCCCTCCCGTACCGCTCAGACTAGAAAGAAACTCCTTCGGATCGCCCTGCAAATGACCGTACCACAAATCATTATCAACTTCCATATCCGGTATCCATTTTTTCAGGATATTCAAGTGGCCGCCCCTACCTTCAACCCGGTAAGTTTCAGTATTACCTAGGATTTCGTCGATCGCACCAATGCAAATTAACTCACCCTTCGCCAAAATTGCCACTCGATCGCAAATCTTCTCCACATCAGACAATATATGCGAATTAAAAAAAATTGTTTTTCCTTGATTTTTCAGAGATAAAATTATCTCCCGCATCTGATAGCGTCCCATCGGATCTAAACCCGACATCGGCTCATCCAAAAATACCACATCTGGATTGTTAATCAAAGCTTGAGCCATGCCGATCCGTTGCAGCATTCCCTTAGAATACTGGCGCAACTGTTTTTTAATTGCTGCCGATTGAGATAGCCCAACTAAGTCTAGCAAATTCGGAATTCGCTGTCGCTGAATTGAGGGGGGAATTTCAAACAAGCCCGCCGCAAATTGCAAGAATTCCCAGCCCGTGAGATAATCGTAAAAATAGGGATTTTCTGGCAAGTAGCCGACTCGCTGCTTCACAGTGCGATCGCCCAAAGGCTTCCCCAACAGCAGCGCCCTGCCAGAAGTGGGGCGCACTATACCCAGCAAAGTTTTCAACAGCGTAGTTTTCCCCGCTCCATTTTGCCCTAACAGCCCGAAAGTTTCCCCCTCAGAGACAGTCAGAGTGCAATTTTTGAGCGATTCAATTTTTTCATTCATCCAGAAGCCGGTACGGTAGAACTTCCCCAGATTAAATGTTTCCACCACTGGGGTAGCTCTGGGCATCTCGATGGGATTTGGCGCATCTACAAGAGGTTCCATTTTGGTCACAGAAATAACTAGCACCTGATTATATTCTATTGCATAAGTTAAGTAATAATTGCTATTTTTAATGTTAAACTAATATTAGCTGTAGTTAAAACTTGCTGAATATGGATCGTTCAAAAATTGTTGCTATTATCACCGGCGTGATTTCTATAATTTTAGCAGTTGCCTACCTGCTGCTCGTCACCCTCCTCGACTTCCGAGGCGAAATGCTGCCCGCACCTCCAAGTCAGTTGCCCGTCTCCATGCAATTTCAGCCATTAGGCACTGCTAACCCGACTTTGCGAGCACCCAGGATTTATTCTCAATCGTGAGAAAATTAATACAATTAAAATTCCGAAATTTCCCCAGCACATGATGTAGACAAAATTACCGCTCAACTAACGATAGGTTGAGATAATCGGCTAATAATTCTCACCTATATTTTGGCTAAATAAAGTCAATTTAGCATGATGGAGGATTTTAGATATGAAACCGATAATTCTAATCGCTATCTTAACTCCTTTGTGGTTGACTCCGCCGGCGAAAGCGGAAAATATTACTTGTACCCGACAACGGATTGCAACACATTACTGCAAAGATCATATTAGTCAAGCTCTGAATATTACTCTCGGACAAGCTTCAGATTTAATTAGCAAGTGGCTGGAGGCAAAGCAGACAATATTTGCTCCTCCATTCGATCGCCAATTGCTGGCTAAAATGACTACAGGTATTTTGTATGCCGATACAGTCAAAGGGATAGACTATCTGACAAACAGTAATTCTCAGTACAGATACGGTGTCCAAAAAGTTGAATCCGTCGAACGCTTTGCAGCATCTGGGAACAAAGCCACTATTGAAGTCAGAGTCACCGAAGATGCCACAGTTTACCGAAATGGCAAAGTCGATAGTAGCAGTTTCAATACTAAGCTAGTTCGCTATACTTTAGAGTATTGGGATGGCATCTGGAAAATTGCCGACTCTCAAATTATTAGCCATTAGTCATGGGTTAGTTGTTATTTGTTACTAATTATAATTAGTAATTGCTAATGGTGAGTGGAACTAATGACCAAAGACCCATAAACAAATCACAAATAACAACTCACTAATAAGAACTAACTAATACACATGAATTGCTTTCATCATGTGATATGCAACTAGCAACTGCGTCAAAGCTAGCGGGTAACTTTGCAAAACTTCACCAGTTGTGCCGATCAGTTTGCCAATTTCCGGGTTGCCTTGGGCGGAACAAAATCCCCGCAGGTGTGGCAACTCGCTGCACAAAATCTTTTCTAGTTCGTTTACTTGCTCACTGGTAGCATGGGAGTCTACTTCCAAAACGTCAACAGGTTTGCCCATATCCCGATCGAGTCCCAAGCGAATTGCAGGTTGAAAACTATCGCTGCCTCGACCTAAAATTTCAGTAAAATCAGGGTGAGGAATTGTCGGTCTGAGCACTAAACGGACGCTCAAATTCGATTCATTGTCCGCTTCTGGCGGGTAAAAACTAACTACAACATCTGCCGATTTGCGCTGAGGACGAATGAAGTCTTCAGAGTCCGGTTCCCGTTTTTTTATTTCTGCAAGCACCTGTTCTTCAGTATAACCGCGCTTCATGACATCGCGCTTAACTTTCCACTGACTTCGCAATTCTTCGGGAGGAGCAAGATACACTTTTACGTCGTAAGAATCGCGGATGGTTCGGGTTGCGTAACCCAGCAAACCTTCAACTATTACAAATTTGCTGGGCTTGATGTATTCCGGTGGGTCGAATGTACCTGTGGTGTGGTTATAGATGGGTTTGAGAATTGCTTGTCCGGTACGCAGCAGGCTGAGGTGCTGCTGCATGATGTCGAGGTGATTGCAGTCGGGATGCAATGCTGTGATTCCGATTTCGGCCCGCTGCTTTCTGTCGTAGCGATGATAGTCGTCAGTGCAAATCACAGTGACATTTTCTGGCCCTAATACTTGGGCAATTCCCCGCGTCAGGGTGGTTTTGCCCGCTGCGCTGTCTCCGACAATACCGAGAATAATTGGTCGATCGCTCATTGTTTTTACCCGGACGCACAATAGCAAATTTTGTTGTCAATCTTAAATCTTATCAAAATTGTGTTCGATCCGATCGCTAGGTTTGACTTGCTTCCCCCAGAGTCTCCCCTATGTGTAAAATTATTGTAAAATTTCTTAATAAAATTCAACAAAGCATACTCAGGGAACATCTCATTGAACGATCGTAATTACCCAATTCTCACTTCCCTGTTTGGCCAATTCCCTGTTTGGCCAATGCCCCATTACCATTCATCGTTACGTTTGTTGCTGTAAGTTTCCCAATCGTCTTGTTGGGGTGGCTGATACAAGGGTTCGGGTTCTATTTCGGGTTCCAATTCCGCTGACATTTCTAATTCTGGTTCCGATTCCTGCTGATAAATATTTAGAGGTTCGACAACGCGGGCGATCGCATCTTTGACAAATGCTTTTACAAACTCGTCTTTCCTATTTAACTGAAACTGCCTTTGCACGACTTCGGCAATGCCGCCGTCGCCCCAATCTTGGTCATGGCGGAAATATTCAATAAAACTTTTACCGGCAATTCTGGTTAAATATGCCGCACTGACTGCTTGAATTGCTTTGCCCAGTACAAACCCGGCTACGCTTAACTGCAGCGCCCTTGACACTACTTGAATTACGCCTTCAACTATTCCCAAACTTGCTAGGGTTTTTGCAAGAGACAATGCCAATTCTTTCGCGCGATCGATATTTAATTCGCAGCCGTAAATCTTGGCAATTTCTACTACCATTTGAGCGTTAACTGCTGCTGTCGCTAACAAATCCACAACTGGCAAAGGCGTGACAGCAATTACTCCGGCTCCGATCCACTGAAATCGCTCTACTGCTTTATCAGCTTGCCGCCGCCTTTGAGCGTCAATTAACTTGCGCGCTTGGTCGCCCAAGTGCTGAGATTGCAGCAAAATATTGTCCGCAATTAAGTCTTCGCCTTCAGCTCGCAAAATCGCAGCGACGCGCCGAATTAATGGCATAATATCCGGGTCTGGCTGAAAAATAGTGCCGTCTTCTAGTACAACTTTTTGCGGATTGGCGCTAATGGCTACTACATCCATTGCTGCTACAAAACCTTTGACTCGCTGCCGCAGTCGATCGAGAATTTCATCTCTGTCGGTGTCGGGATAAAGGTCAACTTTATTAAAAACCACGATCGACCTTTTGCCAATTTCCGCCAAAGTCCGCAGCGGTTCGTACTCGGATTTTCGCAAATCGCCGTCCAAAACAAATAAGATCAAATCTGCCCTCGCTGCCAACTGCCTCGCCAATTCTTCTCTGTAAGTCCCGGCAACTCCCGCTTCCAAGATGCCTGGGGTATCAGTAATTGCTAATTCTCGATCGATTCCTTTCAATTTCAGAGTGTAAGTTTCCCCAACTTCGGTAGTTCCCATCGGCGCGCCCACCTGTCCAGCCATCCGCCCCACCAGCGCATTCACAGCGGAAGTTTTGCCCGCAGAACCTGTGCCGAAAACAACTACTCGAACGCTGCCGCGAGCCATGCTAGCTTCAATTTCGCGGGCTCTTAACAGCAAAGCTTGCCGCGCTACTTCATCTTGAATGCGATCGACTTGCTGCCTGATTGCTTTGAGATTTTCCGAAGCTGCTTCACTTTTGACAACAGGAACCTTCGGAGTAATCGGCCGTTTTCCCTTAACTTTCTGAGGGCGTTGCAGCAGCCTAAAATAGTAAACCAGCGCAAAAATTAGGGTTCCCAAAAGTACAATTATCAGGAAAATCAACAAATTAGCCAGCAGCGGAGAAGCAGACCACGCAACTTGACTGTAAAGCCCTGTTAAGGAACTCACCAGCCCAATAATCAGCCCCAGGGCGAGGCAGAAAGCAGCAATTAAGGTTAACAGGCGCGGCAAAGGCATGAGGGGAGTGGCAAATAAAAGGGTTATGCTTTGATTTTTACATTACCAAAAATAATGGGTTTAAAGCCCCGCCCTTCTAGGACGGCTTTCTTTAACGGTGGTATACTTACGCTAGTTATGTCAGCGTAAGTATGCTTGTTTTTGAGGCAAAACTAGAGGGACTTGCACAGCAGTACGAGCGGCTCGATGAAGCCATTCGTACTGCTCGCTTTGTCCGCAATAGCTGCCTTAGATACTGGTTGGACAACTTGGGGATTGCCAAGTATGAGTTGAGCGCCTATTGCGCTGTTCTCGCCAAAAAGTTCCCGTTCGCTGGCAAACTTAACTCCCAAGCTCGACAAGCTTCGGCTTCGCGGGCTTGGAGTTCTATCGCTCGGTTTTATGACAACTGCAAAAAAAGCAAGCCAGGGAAGAAAGGCTTCCCACGCTTTAAGAAGCATCAAACACATGGCTCTGTTGAATATAAAACAACGGGCTGGAAGTTGTCGTTCGATAGACGAACTATCACCTTCACTGATGGGTTTGAAGCCGGAAGCTTCAAGATGTGGGGAACTCGTGACCTTCACTTCTACCAGTTGAAGCAGATTAAGCGAGTGCGTGTTGTTCGTAGAGCTGATGGGTACTACGTTCAGTTTTGCCTTGACCAAGAACGGGTAGAGAAGAGAAAGCCAACGGGTAAGACTGTTGGACTGGATGTTGGATTGACTCACTTCTACACCGATTCGGACGGTCAGACAATCGAGAACCCCCGTCATCTGAGAAAGTCCGAGAAAGCGATAAAGCGTCTTAGTCGTAAACTTTCTCGCACGACCAAAGGGTCGAAAAACAGAGTCAAAGCGAGAAATCGCCTGAGTCGAAAGCACCTCAAGGTAAGTAGGCAGCGTAAAGATTTTGCCGTGAAGTTAGCAAGATGCGTCATCCAGTCTAACGACTTGGTTGCCTATGAGGACTTGCAGGTGCGTAACATGGTTAGAAACAGACAACTGTCAAAGTCTATATCTGATGCTGCGTGGTCGGCTTTCCGTCAATGGTTAGAATATTTTGGCAAGGTGTTTGGTGTGGTAACGGTTGCCGTAGCACCGCACTACACTTCTCAATACTGTTCCAACTGTGGGGAAGTCATCAAGAAGTCTTTGAGTCAAAGAACACATCGCTGTCACCATTGTGGTTTTGTAATAGACCGAGACTGGAATGCAGCAATTAACATACTTGAGTTAGCACTCCGTACCGTGGGGCACACGGGAACGTTAAACGCCTCTGAAGACATCGACCTCTGCATTGGTGAGGCAACTCCTCAATGTAAGTCGAGTCGTGGAAAGAGGAAGCCCAAGAAGTGATTCTTGGAATCCTGCGGTACGGCCGGGGAGGATGTCAAGCCGATAGTCATCAGTCATTGCTAATCTAAAATCTAAAATCTAAAATGGCGAAGCGTCAGATCGTACTGCGCGAACCCGCAAATCCCGATTCTGTCGCACTGCGGGCGCGATTTGCGGGGTTTTAGCGGTAGCGGGTGCAGATGGAGTGCGATCGCGCCCGAGTCTGCAATTGTAGCTTGCACGAGAGCTTAGTCAGTCGGTGGGAAAATTCGCTACCAGTATGTAACAAAAGATTAAGTAGGGTGATTCGAGTTAAATTTAATAGGTTGTGTAAGTTTGTCTGCGGTTTTTTCTTTAGCTTCTATTCCATGAATTAGCGCAGAAGCAAGCTCTAATTCGGAGTCAAATATTTCCCTTGCTAGTTCATCTTTTTTGCTGGGGGGGTGACAAAGAGGTTTAGGAGATAGACACAATAAGGGTTGCAGCCCGTATACCCTGTTGATAAAAGCGACGTTTATTTCGAGTTAACTTCATTAACTGTTGAATTTCTAATGAATGCCTATCGAGATAATCAACCCACTGTTCTCCATCCTTACCAACGCCAAATGTACTCCGTCTACGGTATTTTTTCCTCGGTTCAGAGCGGCGAGATACATATTTTTGTACCTACTTTTTCTGAATTTTAATGCCTTGAAATATCGCTGAATTATAGGCGATAGCCATTAACAGAATCATCTTAATCAGTCGGTCTCCCCTTAAACTACTCCCTTCGAGATTATAACCTCCTGTCTTGCAATCTCGGAACATTTCTTCAATTCCCATTCGCTCTTTATAAGCGGAGAACGCTACTGGCAATGAACCCAAATCTGTGAGAATAAACCAGGCGTCTTTTACTTTTAATCCTCGATAGTTGCGTTTCCATTTACAGGCGATATCAAATCCTGCTACTGGTTGAGTTTTCCTTACCCTCACTCCTTGAAAGTACAACGAAGTTCCGGGTACTACTCCTAATTGGTCTAAGCGTTGCCAGATTAATTTTTCTGTTTCAATACAATGATTCTTTTTCAGCCTTAAACAAAAAGATACACCCATTGCTGTGAGCCAGTTTCCTAAGTCTACTGAACAAAATTCACGGTCGCCCAAAACGATAAGTTTATATTCCTTAAACAAGGGTAACACTTGTTCGAGAGCGAGGGTTTGTTCTTGTAAGTTACTGCTTCCTAATTTGGGTAACAAACACCAGTATAAGGGGATGGCTCTTTTCTGCCAGATTAGGCCGATCGTAAACAGATTGATACAGCCCCATTGAGTCCGATCGATCGCCACTGATAGGGTTTGTCCCACAGAGCAATAAGTTGTTAACCAGTAAGCGACCAAAGGGAACCACATTAGTGTGATCGTTAATTGAGGTAAGTCCAAAAATCTTTGCAATTTGCGACGGCGACTTTCGGTAGTAATTGGGTAGGGAAATACTCGGGCAAGCCTCTCTAATCTCACTTGTTTCTCTGATTTTATCAAGGAGAGTAAGATTGTGAGTAAAATAAACTGAGCTGATGTCAGTTGTTTTTGTAAGTGGGTCTGATAGAATGTTGGTAACATTAATTTTTGAGCTAGGCTAGCTTGTAAGAATTCGGCAGCCTATCTTTTTTTAGCACAAGTGGGTTAAATCTTTACGCTCTCTGGGTTTGGGGCGGGTTGTCACCCCCCCAGTCTTTTTTGATGTGTTGCCACTTCCATACAAAGCAAACTTATTCCTTCTCATTCTCCATAACGATGCCACCGGACTTGATAGAAAAACTCATGCTAATTGCGGACAATCGGCAGAGTGAGATGTACCGTTGTTTCCTTTTGATAGATACTGGTAATTGAGAACTCTCCTCCTGCTAGTTCGACAATTTTCTGGACAATTTTTAAGCCGATACCAGTACCCTGTTGCTCATACTTCTTGCGTTCAAACTGCATGAAGGCACCTATTTTAGCAATTTGCTCTTCTGTCATGCCCTGCCCCGAGTCTTGTACAGATAAATGCAGCATCTCCCCTACGACTTGACTGCTAACTTTAATGGTTGTCTCTGGTGCGGAGAATTTCAGTGCATTATCAATTAATTCACGGAGCATCGTTGATAGATATCGCTCTGAGAGAGCGATCTCCGCTTCCTCAAGACTGAACAACAGATCGTTGCTACGGTTGACCTTCTGAGCCTGGTATTTCAACTCGGTTTCAATGGCGGAAGCTGAAAATTCAGTCCGCGCAGATTCGATCTTGTGCTGTTGACTTGCCGATAGTTCTAATCCTAAATAAATCAGGAATTTTTTCGTTAATGTTTCTAGGCGACGGGCAGAGTCATGTGCCCAGCCTAATATCTCACGGATTTGGGCGATCTCCATGTCTTCGAGCTCGTCCTTGAGCCACGCGATCGTGCCTAAGATGCCATTGAGGGGCGTATTCAGTTCGTGGGATAGAGTAGAAGCTAAGTTGCCACGCAGCTCATTGAGGGTGCTTTCCAAGAGATTGATTGTATTTTCTTGGATGTGGTATAAGTTCTGGATATTATCATACTGTTGCTTGATTCTGAGCATTGAATGCACGCGAGCACGCAGTTCAATAGCATTTACAGGTTTACTGATGAAGTCGTCTGCTCCGGCAGCTAGACAGTTGGCAAGGTCTGATTTTGAGCTTAATGCTGTCACCATAATGATGGGAACGGCTTGCCATTTTGACATGGCTTTGATTTGCCGACAAATCTCGATGCCGTCTATTCCCGGCATCATCACATCCAGCAAAATAATATCTGGATCAAATAGGTCGAGGGATGCGATCGCTTCTTGCCCGCTGGCAGCGTAATGCAATTGATAATCCTGCTCTGATAACAGGGTTTCAATCACATCAAAGTTATCCGGCTCATCATCCACAATTAAGAGAGAGAATTGAGACATAATTTTCACCCTTTCAATAATGTAAAAAGTTTTATTAGTTGATGTGCTAGCCATCAGCTAGGCTGCCAAAGTGATTTCAAAAATGGCACCTTGTGGTTGGTTACTTCTTACACAAATGTCGCCCCCATGTGCCTCAACGACCATTTTACAGAAAGCTAAACCCAAGCCTATTTGAGAGATATCCGACATCAAATTTCCAATCTCGTATTTCTCAAAAATCTTGTGCCGCAATGTATCAGGAACACCGGGTCCCAAGTCTATAACCTGGATTTTGGCATTGCCAGATGTGAGGAATTCTACATTCACTATGATTTGACTATTGGGTGGGGAAAACTTAATGGCATTCGAGAGGAGATTATCCAGGGTTCGATGTATCATGGTGGCATCAACCCAGACTTTCCTACTGGTTTTTTCTGGTAATTGAGCGACCAGCAACTGATTTTTTTTAGCAGCGATAGCTTCAAAGTTTGATAGGGCAGACTTTACGAGATCGCACAGATAAACCTCTGTGTAATTGAGACGATTTTTACCGGATTCTAGTAAAGCAATTTGCAATAAATCATCAATTAATAGCTGTATTGCTTGTGCTGAAGAGTAAAGGCGAGCCAGTTGTGTTTGTTGTTTTTCTCTAGGATACTCTACGCTTTGTAGGAGTTCCAAGCCAAGCAAGATACCAGCCAGGGGATTGCGTAAATCGTGGACTACCATTTTAACCATATCTTCCCGCAATTTGAGTAAGCTTTGCAGGTCGTCATACTGGTGCTTAATTCGCAGCATACAGTGAACTCTGGCACGCAGTTCCATAGCATTTACAGGTTTACTAATGAAGTCGTCAGCGCCGGCAGTCAGACAATGGGCCAGGTCAGATTTTGAGTTTAATGCTGTCACCATAATGATTGGAACGGCTTGCCATTTTGGCATGGCTTTGATTTGCCGACAAACTTCGATGCCATCTATTCCGGGCATCATCACATCCAGCAAAATAATATCAGGCTCAAATATGTCGAGGGATGCGATCGCTTCTTGCCCGCTGGCAGCGTAATGCAATTGATAGTCTTGGTCGCTCAAGAGGGTTTCAATTACATCAAAATTATTGGGATCGTCGTCAATGATTAAAACGGATGGTCTGTTCACGGGTTATCTTTACTTAGAAGCTAAAAGTTGTTGAATAGTGCTTGCCAATTGCTTCAGCTTGACGGGTTTGGTGAGGTAATCATTGGCTCCGGCGGCAAGACAACGATCGCGATCGCCCGTCATGGCTAAGGCAGTTAGGGCAACGATCGGCAGATCAACTAAGTTTGGATCGCAGCGGATCTGCTGCATAGCTTCTAGACCATCCATACCAGGCATTTGAATGTCCATCAAAATTAGATTGGGGTTTTCAGACTTTGCCAGGGCGATCGCCTCCTCTCCATTCTTAGCCAAGAGAATGCGATAGCCTTTAGCTCTCAGGTAACTCGAAACCGTACTGATATTGGCTTCGTTGTCTTCTGCCAGCAAGATTAAGGGAGAACCTCCCTGCTGTTCGGGCTGGCTGGGTTCGATGCGGGACTCTGTTTGGGATTCCAGGTCAACAGAGGAGGGCGCACAACCAGTGCAGGGAAGCTCGATCGTGAAGCAACTTCCTACACCCACTGTGCTGGTGAGCCCCACCTGCCCGCCGTGGAGTTCGACAATGCGTTTCACCAAGGCAAGCCCCAAGCCAGTGCCTGTATATTGACGATTCAGGGCGCCATCGATTTGGATAAAGGGCTGAAACAGTTTGTTGATATGTTCTGGGGCAATACCAATACCTGTATCCATGACTGCAATTCGCAGAGTCTCTTTGACCAAAAAATGGGGTGGGGAATCGGCAGAATCTGGGTCGGCAGGGCGCTGGTGACCGCTGACTTCTAGGGTAATGCGTCCTCCGTTAGGAGTGAATTTGACAGCGTTGTTGAGCAGGTTGATCAAGACTTGGCGCATCCGCCGTTCATCAATCAATAAGTCGGGCAGATTGAGTGGCATTTGAATCTCTAGCTGGATGCGTTTTTGCAGGGCTTGTTGTTTGATAAATGCCAGACTGGATTGACAGAGATGATTGATTGAAACTGGCGTGCAATCGAGTTCCATTTGACCCGATTCAATTTTGGCGACATCCAAAATGTCGTTGATTAACTCTAGCAAGTGAGAGCTACTCCGCTCGATGGTTTGTAAAGCTTTGATTTGTTGTTCGTTGACGGTGCCAAATACTTGCTCTTGTAGCCCCTCGCTCATGCCCAGAATGGCATTAAGGGGGGTGCGGAGTTCGTGGCTCATGTTGGCGAGGAATTCGTCTTTGAGACGGGTAGCACGGGCCAGTTCTTCGTTAGAGGCTCCCAGTTGTTGGTTGCGCTCGGTGAGTTGCTGCTGGGCTTGTTGTCGTTCGGTGAGTTCTTGCTGCAACTGCTCAAATAGGCTAGCTTGTTGAATTGCGATCGCCAACTGGTTGGCAATTTGTTGCAGGAGTTGCGCTTCAGACTCTTGCCATACTCGTTGTTCTCGACAGGCATGGACGACTAAAACCCCCCACAGCTTCTTGGTTTGCCCAGGGGCAACCCATCTATGGCTTTCGCTGTTTCGGACTTCTTGCAGGATAGGTGCAACGATTTTGGACTGGATTTGACCAACGCTTGCGTATTCCACCAAGCAATCAGTCCAGATATCGGTCATTACATCGGGGACGATGCGGGGCTTGCCCTGCCAGTACCGGTTGAGGATTTCTGGCGACCACAGTTCGTCCTCCCAGTGATGGTCTTTGAGCGCGGGGAACTCGCTAGACACAGCTTCTTCAACAATTTGACTTCTGCCATCCCCAAATACCCGGAACACGATGATGCGATCGCCTTGCAAGATTTCTTTGACTTGCTGTGTCACAGTCGCCAAAATTTGGTTAATATCCAACGATTCGCGAATTTGCTGGGCGATTTCTCCCAAAGTTCGCTGCCGTTGCAGTTGTAAAGCGATCGCATTTTCTGTTTGCTTGCGGATAGCCAATTCTGATTGTACCTGTTCGTAGAGGTAAGATTGCTGAATTGCGATCGCTAATTGGTTAGCAATTTGTTTAAGTAAATTGATTTCCCAGTCTTGCCATTGGCGCGGACGATCGCATTGATGAACAATCAGCAACCCCCAGAGGGTTTGATTCTGAATAATTGGAACTACGAGTTTGGCTCTGACCTCGATGTCTGCGAGGAATTCGACCAAGCAAGGTACGATTGATTCGTTTTCATCTTCGGTATCGTTGAGGGCATAAACTCTTCCTTGGATATAGCGCTCGTAGTTCTCTTCGGGGAAAACCTCTTCTGGGAAGAGAATATCCAGGAGCTTAAGCCTATTTGGCGAAACAGATTCAGCAATGGCAGCCCCGGTTCCTTCTGGAAAAACCCGATAAACCAGCGTTCGGTCTGATTGCAATACCTGATGGATTTCCTCAACAGTGCTATTGAGAATCTCGTCCAGATGCAGAGACGATCGCATCCGTTTAGTAATCGCTCCCAGCAAACGTTCCTGTTTTGCTTGTTGTTGCAATCTCTGTTCGGCTTCTTTGCGATCGGTGATATCCTGAAACGTGCCTACCAGACCAATAACATTATCTGAGCAGTCTCGCAGGGGAGCCTTGTGGGTTTCGAGAAATATTTGTTTACCATTGGGTAGGGTTAGCGTTTCTTCGATCCCTAATATAGGTTCACCCGTTTCCATTAACCGCCGATCCATCGCACAATACTCGTTCGCCTCGACTTCTTCCTGGCAAATATCTAAATCTCTTTTACCTATACTTTCGGTCGTAGATGGCAAGCCTAGAGTTTTGGCAAACTGCTGATTGCATCCTAAAAAAACCGACTCTCGATTCTTCCAAAACACGGCGAGCGGGATGGTATCGAGTACCGTTTGCAGAAACTGCTGAGATTCCTGCAAAGCTTTCTGCGCCTGTTTGCGATCGCTGATGTCTACTAATACACAAATAGTTTGATCCTCTGAGCCTGGAAGAAGTGCGGCTCCGAGCAGGACAGAAATCCGGCTGCCATCCTTACGGTAGTATTCCTTTTCCAAGGACTCGATCTCGCCCTCCTGTGTCAGGCGCTCGAGCGCTAAAAAATCAGCGGGGAGATATTCGGGGGGGGTCATGTCATGCCAATGAATCATCCCAGCATTTAGTTCCTCCCGAGTGTAGCCAACCATCTGTAAGAAGCGATCGTTGGCCTCGGTAATGTTCCCCTGAAAATCGGCAAACATCATGCCGCTCACACAGGAATCAAACACCCGGCGGAAGCGCATTTCACTGCTTTCCCTTGCGATTTCAGCTTCTTTGCGCTCGCTGATATCCGATAAAATTCCCTGGACGCTAATCAATTCCCCTTCAGCATTTATAACGGGTGTGGCGCTGCTTCTCACCCAGACATAATTGCCATCTCGGTGGCGGTGTCGGAACTCATAATCACTTGACTTTTTACCAAATTTGAGATTCTCCCGATAACCAGTAACCACCAAAGGGCGATCGTCTGGATGCACCAGATATATAAACGACTTACCAATCCATGCACTCTCATCCCAGCCAAACATGGTCTTGAATTGGGGTGACACATAAGTGAGTATGCCATCGGGTTCACATGACCAGATCAAATCATTAGCCTCTTCTACCAGCCGCCGGAATTTAGCTTCACTCTCTGCTAATTCGGCTTCGATCTGTTTGCGATCGCTCATATCGCGACATACACAAATCAATAATCCATCGTCTGTGAGGGTGAGGGACAGCCCTTCGGCAAAGGTAGAGCCATCTTTGCGGGTGCCGATCGCCTCTCCCTCCCAAGCGCGATCGCGCGCCAGCACCGGAAAGACTTCCCGCTCAAACCGTTCTAACTCCTGTTGGGAATACAAAAGTTGCCAGGTTTTGCCCAGCAGTTCTTGGGGATGTTCGTAGCCAAACAGTTCTAGATGGGCTTGATTCAAATAGAGGTAGGTATCTCCTTGGATAATCGCAATGCCGTCGATCGCCGCCTCAATTGCCGCCAGTTGTATTTTTAGGGTTTCTTCGGTTTGTTTGACATCGCTAATATCGGCAAAATAACCAACAATCTCGGTTGGGCGACCTTGTTCATCTCGCACCAGGCGCATTGCATCCCGTATCCAAACGTAGTAACCATCGCGATGCAAAAATCGATATTCATGCTGATAAGTATTGTACTCAAAGAGAGCCGATAGATCTGCCAAAACTCTAGGGGCATCTTCTGGGTGAAGATGGTTAATCCAGAAGCTGGGGGTCGATACAACTTGTTTTGGCTTGTAGCCCAAAATGGCCTCGATATTTTTGCTGATGAAGGTTGAGTCATAGTCGCGATAGGGTTTACAGCTATAGATCATCGCGGGACTGGATGCCAGAAGAAATTCGAGGCGTTCTTTCAACAGGCGATTTTCTCGCTCTGTCTGTTGGCGATCGGTAATGTCTTGGATCAAAGCCAGCGAATAGAGATGTCCATCATCACCCGATAGGACAGAGGTGGAAATGGAGACAGTGCGCCGCTGTCCATCTTGACGCTGGATTTCCCTTTGCACTGCGATCGGGTGCATCTGTCTACAGTTGGCGATCGCCTGTTCTCGATCTTCTAGATTCGGGTACAAGCTTTGATACCCCAGACGGTTAATTTCTTCTAAGGTGTAACCCGTAATCACTTGCATTTGCTGATTCCAGACTGTGAAGCGGACAAAGGGAAACTCCTCAACTTGATGGAAAACGCACAGCCCTTCTGCCATGTTTTCTACAATTTGTTGACGGAAAGTATTTTCCTGTTGAAGCGTTGCTTCGGCCAACTTGCGATCGGTAATGTCGAAGCGAATGGCTAGATACTGAAAAGGTCGCCCTTGTTCGTCCACAAAGGGGACGATGGTGGTGGCAACCCAGTACAGGCTGCCGTTTTTTGCCCGATTGCAAATTTCACCGCGCCAAATCTGACTGCTGTTAATGGTGCGCCACAACTCTTGGAAGAAAGCAGGGGGATGATAGCCAGAGTTGACTATGCGATGGCTGTGTCCGATCAGTTCATCGCGGGAGTAGCCAGAGACTACACAGAAGCGATCGTTGACGTAGGATATCACCCCTTCGCGATCGGTGATGACCACAATGGCAGACTGATCCAAGGCCTGTTTAAAGGCTGATAATTCTTGAATTAACTGCTGTCGTTGGAGTTCAGCCTGCTTGCGTCTGCTAATATCCAAGTTGACCCCAATCATGCTCTGGGGATTGCCTTGGGCATCTCGCAGAACCATACCAAAGGTTTTAATAAAGTGGAGGCTGCCATCGGGATGCAACACTCGAAACTCGGTATTAAATTCTGCCTGTCCTAAGACGGCTTGCTGGAGCAAGGTTTCGGTGGCGGTGCGGTCTTCGGGATGTAGCCGGTTTGCCCAAATGTCGTAAGGCGGAGGGGAATCAGATTGTTTTGTGACACCGTACAGTTCGTACATCCGCTCATCCCAAAAGATGGTGTTCTGTACAATATCGAAGTCCCAACAGCCTATCGCTCCTGATTTGAGAGACAAAGCGAGGCGATCCGATACTTTCTTTAGTTCCACTTCTGCACGTTTGCGATCGCTAATATCTTGGGCGATGCCTAAAAAGCCGATAATTTGCTGATTGACATCCTTGAGGGTGCTGATGGATAGCGACATAGGAAATCGACAACCATCTTTGCGGATATAGCTCCACTCTTCTTCGCTGACAATACCTTGGCGTGCTTTGGCAACAAGAACCTCAAAGCCGGGGGGAATATTTTGCCCTAGTTCGGCAGATAGTGATGCTGCCCGGTCAATTACCTCATTTGCATCGTGGAAGAGTGCGGGGGAGACTTTGCCGATGATTTCTCGAGCACTGTAACCCAGCATCCTTTCGGCTCCAGCATTAAAGGTCTGGATGATTCCAGTTGGGTCAGTGGAGATGATGGAGTAATCAGTACCATTGAGGATGGCGCGTTGCAGGCTGTTGACTTGCCAAAGCTCTTGGGTGCGTTCTGCGACTTTGGTTTCTAGCTGTTGGTTGAGTTCCTGGAGTTGTTGTTCGGCTTGTTTGCGATCGCTAATGTCTGTAGTAGTTCCTATATACCCGACAACTTGCCCGTCTGCATCCAGTTCGGGAACGGACTGCCCATATACCCAAACCACAGCACCGTCGGGATGTTGAAAGCGATATTCGAGTTGGAAAGGGCCCTTTTCTTGGAGAGATTGCTCCCATTCGGCGATGACCCAATCGCGATCGTCGGGGTGTAGCCCTTGTTGCCATCCTTCCCCGATGGCGGTTGTTGGGGTGAGTCCGCTGATCAGACACCACCAATCGTTAACATAGATGCACTTGCCCGCAGCATCGGCGCGGAAAATCCCCACTGGTACGGCTTCCACTAGGCTGACGTAGCGTTCTTCGCTCTCTTGCAGGAAGGCTTCTGTTCGTTTGCGATCGCTAATGTCGGTAATGGTGCCTATATAGCCGCTCCGATGTCCATTGGCATCGAGTTCGGCGACGCCCTGCCCATAAACCCACGTTACCGTACCGTCGGGACGTTGAAAGCGATATTCGAGTTCAAAAGAGTCGTTACCTTGGATGAATTGCTCCCATTGGGCAATGACGCAATCGCGATCGTCGGGGTGCACTCCTTGTTGCCATCCCTGTGCGATCGTGGCTCCTGGTCTGAGTCCGCTGATCTGAAAGTAGCGATCGTTGACATAGGTGCATAGTCCCTCCGCATCGGTGCGAAAAATCCCCACCGGAGCAGCAGCGGCAAGGGCGGCGTAGCGTTGTTCGCTCTCGATCAGGGTGGCTTCGATCCGCTGTCGCTTGATCAGTTCATTCTGCAATTTTTGCTGGATCGTGGCTTGCCCAAGGGCGATCGCCACCTGTAGACAAACTTGTCGCAGCAGTTCGATCTCGTCAGTCGTCCAAGAGTGCGCGGTGGCTCGATAACTGGCGATCATTAATCCGCGCAGTTGTTCCTCAATCACGATCGGCACCATCAGCTTGGCGCGAATATCAAACCCCACTAACATTTCCTGATGGCACTGGGTCATTGCTTCGCCGTAGATGTCGTTGATGATGCGAATTCTGCCCTGGCGATAGGGTTCAAGCCATTCTGGGTTCCTGCAAGGATCGCGGGCTTCCCTATGGAGCACCGATCGCCCAGTGTCGGTAATCGCTTCCGCAATCACGGTGCCGCTAAAGTCAGGTCGAAACTGGTAAATGATGACGCGATCGCATCCCAGAAGCGAGTGAATTTCCTGCACCGTAGTATGCAGAATATCTGACAAATTCAGGGACGAGCGGATCTGCTCGGCAATGGTATTGAGAAGTTGCTCTCGATCGGCCTTTGCTTTGAGGGCGGCTGTCCGAGCTTCCACCTGCTGCTCGAGCTCAAGGTTGCGATTTGCCAGCAGCGCCACCTTTTCCGCTTCTAGGCGCACCACCTTCTGTTCCCACTTCTGGACCAGTTTGTATAGCTCCAGCGGGTTGAGGGCTTGCAGCAAACTGGTCTGGGTGACGATGCCTAATAGTTCTCCTAGCTCCCCCGTCACCGCCAACCGACGGATCGATCGCTGCTCCACTATCTCCTGCACAGTCCAGAGCGAATCGTCGGGTCTAACGGCAAAAATCGGCGTACTCATTACCGCCTGAGCCAGAAAGGTTTCGAGGTGCAAGCCCAATGTCTGAAATTGCACAATATCCCGCTCGGTGAGAATCCCCACTGGAATTTGTAGCGGTTCAGTAGAGATTCCGCCTGGGTGCACGATCATCACGGAACTGACGCGATGCTCTGCCATAAGTTGAGCGATCGCCAGTAGGGAAGAATCTGGCGCAGCACAAATCACTTGGCGGGTCATCACTTCTGCTACCATACGCAACCGCAGCAGGTCGATCGGTCGAGAGGTTTGGCGCAGACTTTCGTGAGTCACTATGCCCACTAGGCGATCGAGATCGTCCAGGATGGGCAAATGGCGAATCTGGTGCTGCTGGAGCAGGTTAATCGCAAAAAATAAATCGGTGAAGGCGGACTCGCGGAGGGTGACGACGGGGTGTGCCATCACCTCCCGGAGCGCCACATTTTCCAAGGAACGCTGTTGGGCACTCAGCCGCACCACATCTCGCTCGGTCACTACGCCGACCAATTGCTCGTTTTCCACTACCAACACGCAGCTCGATCGCGCCTCTAGGTGGAGGTCGTCGAGTTGACCATCCGCCGTTCTAGGGGTGTTGCAGAGCGATCGCACGCCGCTCATTTGGGCGATCGCATCCATCACCGTCGTATCGGGCGAAACCACCAAGGGTTCCCGGACGATCGCAGTCCCGATCTTTATGGGAGTGAGATCCGTAGTACGCATGAACATGAGTTTATAGGGTTTTATTGCTGATTATTTTTTTAAACACTTCGCCTTAAACACATGAGCTGATAGCGTAGCCTGGGGTCAGCCCTAGTAACGATAAGAGTTACTTAGCTGCCCGACCTTCTCTAAATATTATATTTACTTACAGTTCGCTTCTGCATGAAATGAGTTAGGGAATTTATGCCACTCTAAAATAATGCTTTTTCATCATTTTCATAAGATAATAAAAAGAGGAAGTACCGCTTTTTAATCACTTTGTTGAGATAATAAAAATAGCAAGTGCCGTAAACCCTTTACGACTATGTTGAAGCTCGGAGAACCTGTCGTAACGATAAAATTTGTTGATGATTGACGATTACTGTGAATTATACAGAGCATACAGAACACTATGCCCCGAAGTGAGAAGTTGTGAGGCGTTTAATTACTTTCATGTGGGGATTTTCTGATATTAAGCGTAAAACACTACCAGCAATATCTCGTGTAGTGGGATTAAGCAATGAACACAAACTAGGGTATTTCCTAAGCGAATTAATTGAAAAGTATAAGGCTTGAGAGAGCTAGATTAAACCGGATTTTACAAGAAATACCCGCACAATAAATTTTTATACTTATTGTTGACAAAATATGAAATCAAAAGAAAGGGAATACAACCGATTATCTGAAACGATGTTAACAGGCAAATAGAGTTTTAGTAAGTCGGAGTGAAAAAAACGAACAATGTTAAAAAAACGAGTGAATACAGACAATGTTTCTACTGAGGCAATTCAATATATGGGCGCTATATTAACAGAAACCCGGTTTTTTAACACCAGTGCCTCCTGGAAGCTCCGAAAGTAGAAACGAGAAACCGGGTTTCTTAGGCAAGGTAAGAGCGTCCTAATTTACAAAAATTATCACATTAAATATCAATACGGTACTCTCTAATCAGCCACGAGTTAAGTTAGACTGAATTGTCAGTGCGTGAATTATTCACAGGTTAGCATCTATGCAGCTCAAACATCTAAATCAGCCTTCACAAGAACTCTCTACGTCTTGCGAGCATAACATCAAAGAGACCCAGCCACCAAAGCCCAATTATTTAGCTCACATAGCCCGTTCCTTTGGCAACCTCAGTATTCACGACAAAATCTGCCGTGGGTACGCACTGGCTCTTTTTGTTGCGATTGGGGGAACGAGTGTCGGGATGTTGGTGGGCACTCATTACTATCGAATAACTAATAATCAAGTACACATCGATCGAGAAAGTCAGCTTTTACATAAGTTGCAGGTGGCTTTAGTTCGGACGCAAAACAGCCAAGAGTGGCTGATTTACGGGATCGACAAGCCCCAAATATTTGACAGCAAATACCAACAGCTACAAAAAAATATTTACAGCTTAAAAGTGTTGCTATCTGAAGTAAAAAAACCTAAATACCTGAAACAAATAAAAGGGACAGGTAAATTTAGAAAGACTTGCGATTCGCTACTGTATAATTATATTTATCAACTAGAAATAGTTAATAAAAAAATTAGTCATTTGCCAAATAACCCCGCTCAACAAAGCGTAAAACGTAAGTTGGTGTCGAATTTCGTTCGAGATAAAATAAGGTTGCAACTAGATACGGCTGTCAATGATATAACAGAAATTATCGATCGCGCCCAAGAGCAAGAAGATGCTGGGCGGGAGGCACTGCTGCAAGCGCAGGCGCTGCGGGTGCAAATAATTTTGGGTAGCATGGCACTGTCGATCGTCGTTGCAGCACTGCTGGCGCGCTTCACCAGTCGGGCGATCGCCAAACCCCTAGCCGCTGTAACTAAAATCGCTCAGCGAGTCACTGAAGAATCTAATTTTCAGTTGCAAGTACCAGTTACCAGCACCGATGAAGTGGGAGTATTAGCAGCTTCGCTGAATCAACTGATTCAGAAAGTAAATCACTTGCTAGAAGAATTGAAATCTGAACAACAAACCCAGATACTTCAAAATGAGAAAATGGCAACTTTGGGGCGGATGTTAGCCGGTGTTGCTCACGAAGTTAACAACCCAATCAATTTTATCTATGCCAATATCGATCCGGCCAGAAATTATGTTGAAGATATTTTAGATTTGCTCAAAACTTACGAAACAGAAATTTCCAACCCCCCGGCCGCAGTGGTCGCGAAAGGCGAAGAAATAGACATCGATTTTCTTAAAGAAGATTTGATCAAAATATTTGACTCAATGCAAGTAGGTGCTGAAAGAGCAAAAGCTATTATCTTAAGTTTGAAAGATTTTTCTCGTCTTGATGAGGCAGCTCCTCATCCCGTCGATTTGCACGCCTGCATAGACAGCAGTTTGCTCATTCTCAACAGCCGAATCAAACAGGGCATTGAAGTGGTGTGCAATTACGGGAAAATCCCGACTATTGAAGGCTATATGGGTTTGCTTTACCAGGTATTTGTGAATCTTCTGAACAATGCACTAGATGCTGTGGAAGAGAAAGCAAAAATTGAGAAAAGCAGCTTTGAGGAGGCGAAAAAACAATCGGCTTCGGACTCACTTAAACAAAAAACACCGAGTTTTTCGCCGAGAATTGTCATTGCTACAGAATACTTGGACGACGACTCAGTGGTAGTGCGAATTTCAGATAACGGTATGGGAATAGCACCAGAGAGTCAAGAAAAAATGTTTGAAACATTCTTTACTACTAAACCGAGAGGTGTAGGTACGGGTTTGGGATTGGCAATCGGTCGCGAAATTATCGTCAAGAAACACGGCGGGACGATTAACTTTTGGTCTGAGGTGGGAACGGGGACGGAATTTGCGATAGCCCTGCCGATTAAGCACGAGGATTCAATGTTAAATCCGCTGTTAAAACCTCCAATTGCTGGCGAATATAATTCCCTTGGCAACGGGAACGCGCCAACCAAGTCCGAAAAGAGAGGAACTGTAAAAACTTAAAAAGATATTTTTTGTACATAGTAAAAAAAACCAACTGCAAGCAACCTAAAAAATCTGAGATCGTAATTCCTGCCAAATCTCCAATTTTAAATAGTATGAGATTGCTTACTGACTGCCTGCCGCTACCCGACTCACTGAGTGATAATACCAAAATAAAAACTATTTTCCATAATCTTGAAAAACAGGATTTGCTATAATTTAAAGTTGAGCAATCACTGTACGGAGCGAAAATTATGGGACTATTTGACCAAATTTTGAGCGCGATCGACAATCCCAACCAACAAGCAAGCCCCAATCAGTTGGGCAACATTATCGGTGCGGTAGAGCAGTTGAGCGGCAACCAGGGCATCGATGCGGGTACGACTCAGCTAGCAATGTCGGTTTTGGGCGGACACGTGCGATCGGCATTGCAAAACGTGCGATCGCAGTCGGGAGACGCACAAGCTCAACAACTTGTCAACCAATTTAGCGGTACAAATCCCAATCCCCAAGCGGTACAGAGTTTGTTCGGAGCCGGCCAACTGACGCAGATAGTGAATGATATCGCCCACAGAACCGGTTTGAATAACGCCACAGTGCAGGCGATGATACCTGTTTTGGTGCCGCTGGTGCTGAATTTGCTAAAAACCGGCAGCAACGCCCAAAACCCAGCCCAAGGCAGCAATCCTGTTTTGAATACATTTTTAGATTCAGATGGAGACGGCGACGTAGATATTACTGACGCCATGTCGATGGCAGGCCGCTTTTTGAATCAACGCAGTTAATTTGGAATGTTTTAACCGCAGATATTAGCGACACAGATGAACGCAGATAGGATTTTATCTGAGTTCATCTGCGTTTATCTGCCTTCATCGGCGGTTACAAAAACTCCTACTTTAACCCAAACCTAAATCAGTCACAGCACCAACACTGCTAGAAGAAACCAACTTAGCATATTTAGCCAAAACGCCCTTAGTATAGCGAGGTTTAGGAGGCTGCCAAAGAGCCCGCCGCTGCTCCAATTCTGCATCAGAAACATTGAGCTGCAACAAGCGATTGTTAGCATCAATTGTAATCGAATCGCCCTCTTTTACCAAAGCAATTGTCCCGCCAACTTGCGCCTCCGGTGCAACGTGACCAACAACCATGCCGTAAGTTCCGCCAGAGAAGCGACCGTCAGTAATTAACCCTACAGAATCTCCCAAACCAGCGCCAATAATTGCCGAAGTTGGTGCTAACATTTCGCGCATTCCCGGCCCGCCTTTGGGCCCTTCGTAGCGGATGATAATCACATCTCCGGCTTGAATTTTCCCCGCTAAAATTGCATCCAAACAATTTTCTTCAGATTCAAATACCCGCGCCGGGCCGGTAATTTGGGGTTTTTTAACGCCCGTAATTTTAGCAACGGCTCCTTCTGTTGCCAGATTTCCCCTGAGAATTGCTAAATGTCCTTGGGCGTAAAGCGGGTTGTTCCAAGGGCGGATGACATCTTGGTCGGTGCGGGGTTCGGCTGGAATATCTGCTAACACTTCAGCAACAGTTTGGCCGGTAATTGTCAGGGCGTCTCCGTGGAGCAAACCCTTTTCTAGCAGCATTTTCATTACTTGAGGAATGCCGCCGGCTTTGTGCAAATCGGTTGCTACGTATTTGCCGCTGGGTTTGAGGTCGCACAGCACTGGTACTTTTGCTCGAATAGTTTCAAAATCGTCGAGGGACAACTCAACGCCGATCGCATTGGAAATGGCTAATAAATGCAGCACAGCATTGGTTGAACCGCCGACTGCCATGATTACCGCGATCGCATTTTCAAAGGCCTTGCGCGTCAAAATTTGGCTCGGTAACAACTGTTTGCGGACAGCTTCCACCACAACTTTTGCAGATTCGGCAGCGCTGTCAGCTTTTTCGGCATCCTCAGCAGCCATTGTCGAAGAATAAGGCAAACTCATGCCCATCGCTTCAAAAGCGCTCGACATCGTATTTGCTGTGAACATTCCGCCGCAAGAACCCGCACCCGGACAAGCATTCTGTTCCACTGCATTGAGTTCTGTTTGGTCAATTTTGCCTGCGCTGAATTGACCGACTGCTTCAAAAGCGCTGACAACGGTTAAATCGCGTCCGTTGTGGTGTCCTGGTTTGATCGTGCCACCGTAAACAAAAATAGCAGGAATGTTCATGCGGGCGATCGCAATCATCGCCCCCGGCATATTTTTATCGCAACCGCCGACAGCCAGCAACCCGTCCATACTTTGGCCGTTGCAAACAGTTTCTATCGAATCAGCAATTACATCTCTCGACACCAGAGAATATTTCATCCCTTCTGTTCCCATCGAGATCCCGTCGCTGATAGTAATCGTACCGAACATCTGTGGCATCGCCCCAGCTTCCTTTGCACCCGCAATAGCCCGCAAAGCGAGGTCGTTCAATCCCATATTGCAGGGCGTAATCGTGCTGTACCCGTTGGCAATCCCCACAATCGGCTTAGTGAAATCGCCGTCACCAAAACCGACTGCCCGCAGCATTGCTCGGTTGGGCGCGCGCTGCACGCCCCCAGTCACAGCTTGGCTTCTCAAATTTTCAGGCATTTTAAAATTTCCTTTGTCTGTTGACAGTTGACAGTTGACAGTTGACAGTTGACAGTTGACAGTTGTCAGTTGTCAGCTCGCCCAAAAACGAATACAAGTTTCCGATAATCGTCGTGGTGAGCCCATAATTTTAGACCAAAGTTCCGGCTCCCAGATGAATCTGTGGAGCAAATCTAAAATCTAAAATCTAAACTCGACTGACTCAGTGCCGAGCGCCGAGAGTTTTACCCTATTGTTGATTTTCTCAGAAGCTTTGATATTTGTCAGACCTTTTAGGAGGCAGTGGCACAGCAGTGTCCGGAAAGCAGTCCAAAGATTCTACAGATAGTACAGCGTGCAGAGTGAATACCGTAGTTATCTGGGATGATGTGGTAACACCCATCACTCTAACGTTTAAAAAAAATTGCGAGGCGAATGACATGGAGGCCGATCGAATTCTGAGGCAATATGCGGCCGGAGAAAGAAATTTTCGAGAGATTAACCTCGTCGGGGCCGACTTAAAAGGGGTAAACCTCAGCGAGGCTAACTTTACCCGAGCGAATTTCCAAGACGCAAACCTCAAAGGCGCTAACCTGACGGGAGCGAACTTGCGCGAGGTGAAATTGGCAGGGGTGGACTTGACGGAAGCCAACCTCAGCGAAGCAAATCTCATCGGTACCGATTTGAGCCGCGCCAATCTCAGCGGGGCTAACCTGATGGGAGCCAACCTGCGCGGATCAATGGCGAGAGAAGTCAACATGACCAAGGCTAATTTGACCGAAGCTAATTTGACCGAAGCCAACTTTACCGAAGCGAATTTGTTTGCGGCCAACTTAACCGACGCTAGCATGATTCGTATTAATTTGATGAAGGCAAATTTGAGTTGGTCAACTCTCAAAGCGGTAAACCTGACAAATGCCATCCTCAGCGAGTCGCTTTTAGAAAGAGCTAATCTGAATCAGGCAATTCTCAGCGGGGCGATGGTGAGCGGGGCCAACTTGGCTGGTGCAGACTTGCGCCAAGTAACGATGGTTGGAGCTAATCTCACCGACGCTAATCTGAGCAATGCTAATTTGAGAGTTGCTAATGTGAGTTGGTCTACGCTGGCAAGAGCTAATTTGAGCGGTGCTAATTTGTACCGGGCAAAGCTGTGCTGGTCTAATTTCAGCGGGGCTGTTTTGGTGGAAGCGGTTTTGATTGATGCTAATCTCAATCGAACTAACTTCCGCGATGCCGATTTGAGGCGGGCAATTATGCCGGACGGCACAACTAATGATTCTTAAAATTTGATTGTTGACTGTTAACTGTTGACTGTGGACTGTTGACTGTTGATTGTTGACTGTGGACTGTTAACTGTTGACTAATGACTAATGACTATCACTGAATTATTGATGTTGGGTGCGGCGGGAGTTTTTGCCGGAATTCTAGCTGGATTTTTGGGTATCGGTGGCGGTACGGTTCTCGTGCCTTTGTTGGTGGCTCTCAATTACGCCCCCGTGCAAGCGGTTGCTACTAGCGGTTTGTCGATCGTCATTACAGCTATTTCTGGCAGCATCCAGAATTGGCGCATGGGCTACCTCAGCTTGAGCCAAGTCGCAGGCATCGGATTTCCCGCCGTCATCACAGCACAAATCGGTGCTTATTTGGCGGGGATATTTCCGCCTTACTTGCTGTTACTTACTTTTGGGCTGTTGCTGTGGCTGAATATTTATTTGATTGAAGTTCGCAAGCACCTGACAGCTAAGAAGAAAGCGGAACTAGAACAAGAGGAACTGGGAGGACAAGCGGGACAAGGAGAAAATGCTCAATTACCAATTACCAATCACGAATTACCCAATAATTCAAATATTTTATTTCATCCAACTTTTGCTAAAATTGCTACCGGCAGTGCGGCGGGTTTATTAGCCGGTTTGTTCGGCGTAGGCGGCGGCGTAATTATGGTTCCCCTGCAAATTTTGCTGTTAGGAGAAAGCATTAAAACCGCAATTCAAACCAGCTTGGGCGTCATAGTCATCACGGCAATTTCGGCGACGGCGGGACACGCGGCGCGCGGGAATGTTTTGTGGGTTGTGGGGTTAATTCTTGGCGGCGGCGGTTTGTTGGGCGCGCAGGTGAGCACGCGGTTTTTGCCGAGATTGCCCGATCGTATTGTTAGTTTAGCTTTTCGATCGCTCTTGGCAGTGTTATCGATTTATGTTTTCTGGCAAGCTTGGCAAAAATTTAGTAACGGGTAATGGGTAATTGGTAAGGTGCGCGGCAGAAGAGCCCCCTACGAAAGAATGCGGGAAGATGCCCGCGCTGCACCCTACGAAAAACGAATAAGTAAGACTAATTTGCTGATAGTTTCTTCACGGCGCGAGTCAGACGCTGCAAATAAGGCTTGACAATTTCTTGATTTTGTCTCTGCAACTCGGACACTTGCTGCTGCAAATGCTGTATCTCGGTTTGCAGCATCCCTGCATCTATTGTGGGTCGATCGAGCAAGTCCTGCAATTGCTTGAGAGAACCTTGGATGGTATCGAAGTCTACTTCGTTCGATCGCTCCTGTAACTGAGCCGTAATAGTTTTAACTTCAGTTAACTTTTCGCCCATCAATAAAAATCGGACGTTGACATTTTCCCAATCATGCTCTCTCAGGGCGCTAGTTTCCAAAATGCGGAGTTTTTGCTGCAAATCGGAGAGGATCGTGTAGAGTTCCTGAGAATCAGCAGGCAGCGCCTGGGCTTGGCGTTCGAGGGAGGCTACGGCAGCTTGTACCTCGGCGATGGCCCCGGATTCCAAGCCCTGGAGTTTCTGCTGCAAGTCAGAGACGGCGGTGTAGAGTTCCGCAGGTTCTCCAGGTAGTATCTGAACTTGCTGCGATCGACGTTCTACTGCGGCCTGTACGTCCGCAATCGCAGAATTTGCCTTTTGTTGCATTTGTTGCTCGAAACGCTGGCGATTGGCGAGATTTATCGAGAGTGCTGCGGTTAAGGGGGCTGCAGCGTAGACAATTTGGCCCGACAATCCTGCTGCAATCGTGCCAATCGCTGAACCAGCAACAGAGGCGTATTCTACCAATTCTAGCCAGTCCGGCTGGTTCGGGGCACTTCTCAAAGCTGGGAATGATGCTTTTTCAATCTTCTGCATAGCCTTTTAGTCGTAGTCGGATAGATGGCGATACGGACATGATAAAAGCGATCGGCAAATAAATCAGGGCTATTTGTCAAAATTTCCTGATTGTGGTATTTTTATTGACCGAAAGCATCCAGGATACAAGCCCCCCGATTCATCCGTAGAGAAATAAAAAACCTGTATCCGATAAACAAGGCCCCGAATTGATCCGTGGGGTCAAGGCTTCAATTCTGTAATCTCAAATCTCAAATCTCAAATCGATTGACCTCCTGCCGAATACCTTCTGCCTTCAAAACGGTCAATCTCAGTTGACATCCTCACGCCCGCTAAAGCCACGGTGATTCTAAACATCACTGTTTAGGTTTCCTCTTTCTACGACCCGACTTACTTGAAGGAGTTTCCTCACTCAACCAGAGGTCGATGTCTCCAGAGGCGTTTGAGGTTCCCGTGTGCCCCACGGTACGCAATCCAAGTTCTAATATGTTGCGAGCTGCATTCCAATCTCGGTCTAAAACAAATCCACAATGCGGGCAAATATGTGTTCTCTGACTTAGCGATTTCTTCGCAACTTTCCCGCAATTAGAACTATTTTGGCTGGTGTAGTGTGGCGCGACTGCAACAGTAGCTACACCAAACACTTTGCCAAAGTATTCAACCCAACCCCTAAAAGCTGTCCAAGCTGCATCTGAGATCGACTTGGATAGCTTTTTGTTTTTAACCATATTATCCACCTGCAAGTCTTCATAGGCTACCAAGTCGTTTGACTGGACTACGCACCTTGCTAATTTCACAGCAAAGTCTTTACGCCGCCTACTTACCTTGAGGTGTTTTCTGCTCAATCGATTCCGAGCCTTGGCTCTATTTTTAGAACCTTGCTGGGTTCTGGAAAGTTTACGATTAAGTCGTTTAAGTGACTTCTGAGACTTTCTCAGGTGACGTGGATTATCAACAGTATTACCATCAGAGTCTGTGTAGAAATGGGTCAAGCCCACGTCTAAACCAATAGTCTTACCAGTAGGTTCGCGCTTTTCATTTCGTTCAGCGTCAATACAGAATTGAGCGTAGTAGCCATCAGCGCGACGAACTACTCGCACCCGTTTGATCTGGTTCAATTGGTAGAAGTGTAGGTCGCGAGTTCCCCACAACTTAAAGCTTCCTGCTTTGAAGCCATCGCTGAACTTGATAGTTCTTCTGTCTTCAGAAAGCTTCCACCCACAAGTTTTGTATTCTACGTAACCGTGTGTTTCATGCTTTTTGAAGCGTGGGAAACCTTTCTTTCTAGGCTTACTTTCCTTACAGTTGTCGTAGAAACGAGCAATTGATGACCAAGCTCTTTCAGCAGACGCCTGTCGTGCCATTGAGTTTAGCTTGGCAGCCCAAGGGAATTTTTTGGCTAGTACCGCACAATAAGCGCTTAAGTCGTATCGATCCACACCCTTCGTATCCATCCAGTATCTGATGCAGCTATTACGAATAAAGCGAGCAGTGCTAATGGCTTCATCTAGCCTTTCGTACTGCTCGCTTTTTCCTTCTAGCTTGACTTCAAATACTAACATTTACGTTTCTGAACAGGTTATAAAAATAATAGCACTGTTCTAGGAAAATTAAAGCCGTCCTAGAAGGACGGGGCTTTGTGCGATAGACCCAAGTTTTTGGTAAAATTCAGGATTAAGCCGATCGCTCAACAGTTAACCAATAACCATTCACCGCCGTCTGTCAGGAGTATAGAGAAAATGGGTCTTAAGATTATTGAAAGTTACGATAGCAGTTTTGTCCTCGAACCAGAGGCTAAAACTGCACTGTTCGGTTTGTTAACCGGTGAAAGCTTTGTAAAACAAGTAGCGGTACAATTGCAATGCTCGCGCATTGAGTTTGCCGAGTTACTTTTTCAGCCAGTCCCTTACAGCAGCGAGACGCCGAAGGGAATGCCTGCGGAATTTGAAAAGTATCACGAATCGAGCGATTTTGCGATCGTCAACGTCCCGCCTAATTTCATGTTCCAAGCCAAAATATTTAAACCCAGCCGCCTCTGTGCAATTTATCGAGTTTTTAAGACTTAGGTAAAGGCTGGCTAATCTGTGGTTTAATCTAAAATCTAAAATCTAACATCTAACATCTAAAATCGGATGACAGAAGACATTCAATCTCTCGCCAGCTTAGAATTCATTCCCTACATAGACTCCGAGGGAAAATTGCCCGATTTTGTCCAGGGAAAAATCGGCGTTTACGCGATTTTTGACAACGAGAAAGTCCTGCAATTTGTCGGCTATTCTCGCGACATTTACCTCAGCCTCAAACAGCATTTGGTACGCCAAACCCAATATTGCTACTGGCTGAAAGCCCAAACTATTGACAAGCCCAGCCGCACTATCCTAGAAAGCATCCGATCAAGTTGGATTGCCGAAAACGGTTCCCAA
Organism: Microcoleus sp. Pol7_B2; assembly: GCF_036701035.1. Classification (NCBI taxonomy): domain Bacteria; kingdom Bacillati; phylum Cyanobacteriota; class Cyanophyceae; order Oscillatoriales; family Microcoleaceae; genus Microcoleus; species Microcoleus sp. Pol7_B2. Next base: position 49,383 of record NZ_JAUBQB010000013.1, read on the forward strand.
CCCCAGGGTAACGGTGCCGATGCTGGCAAGTGGAACGATCCCATCGACACCAAAACTGTAATGACGGCCCAAGAAACGGCAAATTATGAAGGTATCTTCGCCGATGAAATTGCCAAAGATAAATTGTTGAAAAATGTCGCGCGCCGCGTGGAAAATGAAATTTTCTCGCTGCTGAAAGCTCGCGGCGTAACTGAAGAAATCCGGTTTAATCCCAAGCTGAAAACGAGCGGGTTGCTGGATTTAAAGTAAATACAATCTCACGACTTTAGTGCTTATTACGCACCTGTTTGTAGTGAGGAGTTTAGTCCTCTATTTCTGGACTAAACTCCTTACTGCGAACTTATAAGATTTAAAAGATTTTAACATTTAATATCGTTTCCGGTTGCATCGGTATGGTTCAAATGTCCAAACAGTTAACAGTCAACAGTCAACAGTCAACAGTCATTCCGGTGCAACCGGAATTGATTTAACAGATATCGGAATCTGCACAATTAACTTGGTTCCTCGGTCCGGAGCAGAAATACAACTGATTTGACCTCGATGTTTTTCCACTACAATATCGTGACTGATTGCCAACCCTAATCCAATACCGCGGCCTACAGGCTTCGTAGTAAAAAATGGGTCAAATATCTGGTGGCGCACTTCCTCACTCATCCCACAACCGTTATCGGCAATGTGAATAACAACGGATTTATAGTTGTGAGTGGCTAATTTTGAATCTTGATTGTGCAGGGCAGATTCAGACTCACAACTTACTGAAGTGCTGATGGTAATTTTTCGGGGAGATGGTTGAGTTTCCAGGGCATCAATAGCATTACTTAGCAGGTTCATGAACACCTGATTTAACTCACTGGCGTAACAGGTGACTCTTGGCAGTTGGCTGTAGTGTTTAATGACCTCTATCTCACCAGCTTTGTTTGCTCCCTTCAACCGGTGCTGCAAAATAACTAAAGTATTGTCAATGCCTTCATGAATATCCACTGGCTTGTACTTTTGTTCACCAAGGCGGGTGAATTTCCGCAAAGACATCACAATTTCGCTAATCCGAGAAGCACCTTCGGTCATCGAATTCAGAAGTTTTGGATAATCCTCTGCGATGAATTCGGGTTGAATCTCGTCCAATTCGCCGATAATTTCTGCAACTGGGTGGGGGTAGTAATGTCGGTACAATTCGACGAGGCGAAGCAAATCTCGTGCATAGTCCGCCGCTAGAGCAATATTGCCGTAGATAAAGCTGACGGGATTGTTGATTTCGTGAGCAATTCCTGCCGCTAGCTGACCTAAAGAAGCCATTTTTTCCTTCTGTATTAACTGAGCTTGAGTTTTCTTGAGTTCAGTTACGCTTTGTTCGAGTTGCTGGGCGTAGGATTGTGTTTGCTGGAACAACTGGCGCTGCACGAGTTGATTTGAGACGCGGGCGAGAACTTCTTGTTCGTGAAACGGTTTTGTGATATAATCTATACCACCAACTTCAAAGGCTTTGACTTTATCTAACACTTCATTCAAAGCACTGATAAAAATAACCGGAATGTCCTTGGTTGTGGGAGAAGCTTTCAATGCTTGGCAGACTTTGTACCCGTCCATACCGGGCATCATGATGTCGAGCAAAATTAAGTCAGGAGGAGTTAACTCGATCGACCGCAGCGCTAGTTTGCCGTCGGGTGCGGTGCGTGTTTTGTACCCTTGCTGCGACAGTATTTGAGCTAAAAGTTGCAAATTAGTCGGAATATCATCAACAATTAAAATATTCCCTTTTAAGACGGGAGTTGCTTCGTAATTCATATCTAGTTCGGTAAAATAACCTTTATAGGCTTGTAGTGAGTACGATCGTCCTAGCGGGTTTTATGAGGACGGTCGTACTCACTACGAACCGGGTATAATATCATTTCTCTTTCGTTTCGGGATGGATGAGAGCTAGTATTTGATTGAACTGAAACTGGTTAGCAAATCCGGCTAGAGCACTAGCTAAAGCGTCATTGCGATCGCGAATTTGCTCAATTTGGATCAGAATTAACTCTAAATCGCACTCAATTGTGGCTTTCTCTAAAGCTGCCAGCCAATCTGCGGGTAAAGCTGCAAGAGTCTCTGGAGTCGGAGCCTCGATTTGAGTTGACTCGGGAACACTCTCCGGTTCACCGTAAATGTAACGCACTCCCAGATGTTTGTGGAGGGTGGCAAAAATTTCTGTATCTCGAAAGGGTTTGTGGATAAAGTCATCGCAATCATCTGATACAGTAACGCTTTGCGCTTCTTCAGCGTTACCGGCACTCACGGCAATAATTGCCGTAGCTTGACCTTTAACGGTGGCTTTAATGCGTTTGGTTGCTTCATGTCCATCCATCACGGGCATCCACATATCCATAAAAATTAAGTGTGGCTCAAAACTCGACCACATTTCAATAGCTTCCATGCCGTTGCTGGCTTCTTCGAGTTCAAAGTTAAAGCCCGCGAGGAGTTTGATCAGCAGTTGGCGGTTGTCCGATTGATCGTCCACAATCAAAATACGATAGCGTGGCTGGTTGCGTTCCAGCGCTATCACCCGACGCGGTGGCTGTACGGGTTGAGTCGCCGGGGCATCAACGGCGCTGACGGGGATATCAAACGCGAAGGTGGTGCCGCGTCCTACTTCACTCCGTACAGTAATCACGCCGCCCATCAGCTTGACAAACTGTTGGCTGATAGCCAGCCCCAAGCCTGTTCCTTGCTGAGATTTGGTTCCTGTTTTGGTTTGCACAAAGGCTTGGAAAAGCTTATCTAACTCATCAGCAGCTATGCCGGAACCCGTGTCTTCTATTTCAAAATGTAATTGGTAATTACTGATGGGTAAGTGCTGATTTTCACTGTCGATAGATGCACTTACTCTTAACCTAATTACTCCGTGTTTGGTAAATTTAATGGCGTTAGAAAGCAGGTTAATTAAAACTTGGCGCAATTTCATTTGATCTGTTTGCACGTATTCGGGAGTTTCGCTAGAGCAGTAAAAGATTAACTGCAATTGTTGCTCCCTTGCCTGGAGTTGAAACATCTCTTCCAGATCGTTCAACAGGCTGCTTAATTGAAATTCGGTGGGGTTGAGTGTAATGCGTCCTGCCTCTATTTTGGCTAAATCTAATATTTGATTGATCAGAGCTAGCAAGTGTTCTCCGCTGCGGTTGATAATGCGGATATTTTCCTGTTGTTCGCGAGTGAGGTTGGTAGAGCGCTGCATCAATTGGGAGAATCCCAGAATTGCGTTGAGCGGGGTGCGGAGTTCGTGGCTCATATTTGCTAGGAAAGTGCTTTTGGCAAGGTTGGCAGCTTCTGCGGCCCAGGCGGCTTGTTGAAGCTGTACTGCTTGCTGTTGAGTGGCTTCGAGCAATTGAGCTTGTTGTAAGGCGACTCCTAGTTGAGTGCTAATTTGCAGCCCAATATTGATTTCTGCTTCGCGCCAAGTGCGGGGTGCAGAATTTTGATAGCTGGCGAGCAAACCCCAAAGTTGACTGCCGCAAAATATGGGGAAAATAACGTAGGCTCTAGCTTGGAATTGTTTTAACAGTTCTAGGTAACAAGGACTCAACCCAGCGCTGTATATGTCTTCAATTATGCGGTAAGGAACGCCTCTAGCGTACATACCGCCTTGATTTTTTTGTAGATAGGTATCCAGCACTGGTGTACCGCCGGCTTGCATAGTTTTCACGGTACAGCGAGAGTCTTCGACGAGAGTGTTTGGCACATTAAAATCGTCGGCTTGTGGGATCAGAGACTTCCAGCCGGCAGCCATTGATTCGGCAACAAATTCCCCGCTCCAATCAGGATTAAAGCGATAGATACCGACACGATCGCATTTTAGGGTTTGTCGCAGTTCAGAGGTTGTGGTTTTGAATATTGTGTCAATATCTAAGGATTGACGGATGCGCTCGATCGAGCGGGCGATGGCTTGTTCTCCCTGGGCGCTTTCTCGCAAAGCTGACTCCGCTTGTTTGCGATCGCTAATATCCAAGACAGTGCCGAACAAACGGATCAACTGCCCTTTTTCATCATAAACAGGTTTCCCTCGGACTTCAATGTAACTGAGCGAGCCATCTCTTCGGATCAGCCGCAGATCAATTTCAAAGCTTTTCCCACACATAGCTTGATCGCGCACCATTGCCAGATAGCGCGATCGATCTTCTGGATGAAAACGCTCGATTAATTGTTCGCTGGGCAGCGGTTTTTGAGTCGGATCGAGCTCATAAATGCGATAGAGTTCTTCACTCCAAGTGGTTGTTGCTGTGGCAATATCGTATTCCCAACTGCCAATACGGGCAATTTTTTGGGCTTCCAGCAGTCGGGCTTCCGCCAACTGGCGATCGCTAATGTCGCGCGCTACCCAAACCGCAGAGCTATCCGACAGCGGCGAAATTTTCGCAGCAAACCAAACTTCTTGGTTATTAATCTGCAGACTGTAATCAAAACTAATAGTTTGTTGGGTTGCCAATGCCTGTCTAACTTGCGCGAAATAAATCGCCTCGCTGGCCTCCTGAAAAAATTGTTCGATGATGGTGTCGATCTGATTCGTATGATAGTTGTATTGAAAAATTCCCTTAGTGGGTATAACTTGGATGGTTTCTTCTTGGACATCAAAAATCAATACAATATCTGTAATTGACTCAAATATTTTCACAAATTGCTCAGTAGAAGTGTAAAGTTTTTGTTCTAGCAATTGGCGATCAGTAATTTCATATTGTAATAGTGCGTTAGCACGAGCTAATGCCCCGCTACGTTCGGCAACTTCGGCTGCTAAAGTGTGATTGTAGTCAGTTAATATTTTTTCAGATTGTTTGCGCTGTGCGATATTATAAAAAGCATGGATGGCATAAATAATATTTCCGCCTTCGTCAAAAATTGGTGTGGCGCGCACCTCAAAAGGAATAAATTTCCCATTTCGATGAAGTTCTACATCTTCCACGAATACTGTTTCGCCACGCAGTGCTCGGAATGCGGGCAGTTCTTCAGTGGGATAAAGCTGGTTTTGGCGGTAGATTTGATAAACTTCTACTGCTTCTTCTAAAGTCACATCGGGGATAGTTTCTACGCCGAGCCAATGCTTGGCAGTTTTGTTCAAGTACACGACTTTACCGGAGGCATCGTGGATAGATACTCCCGCAGGTATGGCTTCGAGAAATTGCTTGAGTTGGCTCTCTCTTTGCGCTAAAGCTTCGTTTAAAGATTTTTGGTCTGCAAAAGCCTGTTGCAGTTGCGCTGCCATAAAATTGAAAGAATTGGCGAGATATCCGACTTCATCCCAGCGTCTAATTTCTAAAGGTTGATCCCATTTTCCTGTGGCAACATTTTGGGCTGCCGTATTCAAGCGCCTAATTGGCTTTGTCACCCAACGGGAAGTCAAAAATCCGATCGCGATCGCCAGCGGCAGTGTACCAGCCAATAACCACAATGTGTTGCGCGTATTTGCTTGAATGCGAGCCATGAAATCAGACTCTGGCACCACCACCACAATCAACCAATCCAAACCACGGAAATCTCGATAGGGAGTGACGCGGACAAACTGCCTATCGCCCTTGCTCGCCAGGGTCAATTTCTGGGTTGTTTGCAACGTGCGGAAGTTGCCAAATCGGTTGGCGAGTTGTCGAGCAATATCTCGCGTGCGGGCATCCTTGCTGTTGGTGGCTAGCAATGGCGTCGGTTGCTTTTTTGTTGGCGTCACCAAGGGTGTTTCTAGTGTGGATGTGGCAATCAGATTGCCCGATCGATCCATAATAAAAGTTTGTCCTGACGCCGAGAATTGCAGCCTAGGCAGAAAGGTATTGATTGCCGACAGCCCATTATTATCCGTGAGGCGATCGCTAATCCGTTCTCCTACTTGTTCGATTAACTGATGCGCCACATCCTCGACTGATTCCTGACCACTTTTGAAAGAAAGATAGCCCACTAGCCCAACTACACTTACTGTTTGCAAAACAAACGGAACAATCAGAACCGTTCGCAGCGGCAGCTTGCTGAAAAATTTGGCGGTTAGGCGGTTGAAGTGATAAATGGGCATGGGTGTGAACCAATTGCGCTGATAATCCTATTTTAACTGCTGTAGCGTGCCTTTCCCGGCAATTGGCGCGCCCTAAAAACTGTGAAATTTTCCGCCCGGTTCAATATAGCCCAATACGGTTCATTTAAAACTATTTATTCCTCGGATATCCCCCTCGCATCCCCCTTAAGAAGGGGGACTTTGAGTAAGTTATTGTCCCTCCTTAAAAAGGGGGCTTAGGGGGAATCGAGCTTAAATGAACCGTATTGCAATATAGGCAACTACTAGGGAAGATTGGACGCGCATGTCCAAATTTGCTTCTGTTAGTTCTGTTTCTAGCTGTTGGGCATTTGATTCATTTTTACTTACAAAAACTGTGATAACTTTTCTAATTTCTTTGTGTATTTCGGCAATCATGTCGTTAATTAAAATCCAGCGGGGGCGGGTTTATGAGATTGTAGATTAGGGGCAATTATTATTGGTGACCCCGCCCTTACAAGATTTAACATCATACAAATCCGAATCAAAGGGAAATGATCTTATTTGTGCGTTAATCGAACCCGATCGCCCTAATGCCCCTTTGCTAACTTGGCTAAAACGGTGGCGAAGAAAGCCGGTTCGATCGGCTTTGTTAAATGTTCGTTGTAACCAATGGCGATCGCCCGATCGCGGTCTTCTTCGCTAGCATAAGCTGTCAGCGCCACGGCGGGCAAGCCCTTGATTTTGTCGGATTCGGACGATCGCACTTTGCTGATCAGCCAGTAGCCGTCCTCAACGGGCATACCGATATCGCTGACTAAAATATCAGGCGGCGACTGCTGTAAAATGTCGATCGCCTCTGCAGCCGTTGCAGCAGCAATCGCAGTCGCCCCGCACTGTTGGAGCGCAAGCATCAAAAACTCGCGGTTGTCGGGTTCGTCGTCAACTACCAACACCTTTAAACCAGCCAAAATACCCGGAGACCTTGGATTGGATTTCCTTTCTCCTCTCAACTGCGGCTGCTTACTCCGAGGCTGTTTGAGAGGCAGTGTCACGGTAAATGTCGCACCCTGGTCTTTACCGGGACTTTCCGCAGTCACAGTGCCCCCGTGGAGTTGTACCAAGTGATCGACGATCGCCAATCCCAGTCCCAAACCCCCCTCAGCCTTAGTTTTCGAGGCGTCTGCTTGTCGGAAGCGATCGAACACGTAGGGCAGAAAATCAGCAGGAATGCCCTTTCCGGTATCGCTGACAGTAATTTGCACGTAATTGGGTGATGAGGAATCGCTAACAGCCACCGCAGACAAGCGCAGTTGCACATTTCCCCCCGAAGGCGTAAACTTCACGGCGTTAATCAGCAAATTCCACACTACCTGCTGCAACCTCTGGGCGTCGCCCCACATCAAGCCGACTGCGGGGTCAAGTTCTAACGAAACGGTGATAGACTTGGCCTCGGCTGCCAAACGAACTGAATTATGAGCCGCCTCGAGCGTCCTTACCATATAGAACCAGCCGGGTTTCAGGGCCAGCTTGCCTTGAATAATCCGGGAAACGTCGAGCAAATCTTCCACTAGCTGGATCTGCACCTTCGACTGACGCTCGATGGCTTCCAAACCGCAAGCTAATTTATCTTGGTTGTAGGGGTGGGCGCGCAGGATCTGTGCCCACCCCTGAATCACATTTATAGGGGTTCGCAATTCGTGGGAAAGAGAGTCTAGAAACTCGTCTTTCCGGCGGCTGATAGCTTCTGCTTCCGCCCGCGCGGCCTGTTCGCGCTCTAGCAACTGAGCGCGTTGGGCCTCGACTTGCTTGCGATCGCTGATGTCGGCGACGATCGACATACAGTTGATATTGCCGTTGCTGTCGCGGACTGGAGTTGCCCACAAACTGATGTCGATCGAGCTGCCGTCTTTCCTTTGGCGGTGGGTTTCCATGCCTGCGATCGCGTTTCCTTCGCGAATTCTTTTCAAATTAGCCGTGAATTCCTCCCGCTTGTCTGCGGGAACGCAAGGCACAAATTGACCTACCGTTTCTGATTCATGCCAGCCAAAAATCCTCTCGGCTGCTGGGTTCCACATTTTCACAGTGCCGTCGTCGCAGTCCAAAACGGTAATTGCTAGGGGACAAGCCTGAATCAAGGCTTCTAAAGTTTGATTGATGTGCGATCGCGCTGCTTCTGCTTGTTTGCGATCGGTGATATCGACATTCACCCCGATCATCCGCAAAGGCAAACCCCGAGCGTCCTGAAACACCTTCGCCCTGCAAGCAATCCAGCCCACGCTTTTGTCCGGGCGGCAGATGCGGAACTCAATGTTTAATTCCTCCCCGGACACCGCCGCAGCTTTTACCTGCTGTTGAGTCAAAGCGCGATCGTCTGGATGCAACATTTCCACCCAACTTTGATAGCTGTCGATACCGCCTGCAGGCAGCCCGTACAAAGCCTCTAACTCCGGTGTACAGGCGATCTCGCCGGTTTGGACGTTCCATTCAAAAGTTCCGATTTTGCCTGCTTGCTGAGCGATTTGCAGCCGTTCTTGATTGTTTTTGAGTTCTGCTTCCACGCGGGAGATCTCGGTCAAGTCGATGAAGAATGCGACGATCGTCTCTGGTTCGCGATCGTCGGCACACAGAGTGGTTCCGCCCATCAGAATCGGCACGCGGCTGCCATCTTTGCGGATGTACTCTTTCTTGAAAGGAGTTGCGACTCCCTTAGCCCGCAGTTCTTGGGCCGCTAAGGCGTCAAGGTGCAGGTATTCGGGGGGAGTCATTCTGTCCCACCGTATTTGACCAGAGAGCAAGTCTGAGCGGGTGTAGCCGACCATGTTGAGCAGGCATTGGTTGGCGTAGGCGATGCGGCCGCTAAAATCGCCGATCGCGACTCCAAAAATATTTGACTCGAACAGCCGCCGGAATATGGCTTCGCTTTGCTGGATTACCCGTTTTGCTTGGTTGCGATCGGTGATTTCGGCAACCACGGTGCTGACTCCCAGCAGCGTTCCTGATTCATCGCTCACGGGGTAAAAGCTGATTTGCCAATCGCGCAAAACTCCCGGCTGTTGCTTTGTTTCGGCCTTAACTTCCAAGTCGAGCACGGGGGTTTGCGTCGCCAGCACTTGGCGGTAAATCCGCTCTACCATATCGGCCATTTCGGGAATTACTTCTCTAATGGTGCGCCCGATGTGGTCTGCGATCGATCGCCCGTTGATCTGAGCGAGGCATTCGTTCAGGCGGATGTAGCGCAAATTGGTATCGACAAAGCACAGCCCGACTGGTGTAGTCTTGTAAACTAAATCGAGTTCTGCTAGTTGGCGGCGAATGCGTATTTCGTTTTCTCGAAGTTGGTTTTGGGCTTGTTTGCGATCGGTGATATCTAGTACGAAGAATGCTCCTTTGTCTGTACATCCTTGGAAGTTTCCGCCGCCGACTAAAACTGGGAAGCGCGTGCCGTCTTTGCGGAGATATTCTTTTTCAAAAGGTGTGCAACTTCCTTCTGCTTCGACTTGCGCGATGGCGACGCGATCGAGTTCTAGATATTCCGGCGCAGTGAGTTCGAGCCAGCGGATCTGTCCCGAAGCTAAGTCTTCTCTTGTATATCCGATCATTTCCAGCAAGGCGTCGTTAGCGTCCGTAACTTCGCCGCTGGCATCCCAGAAACCGATGCCGATCATGTTAGATTCTACCACGCTGCGGAATCGCATTTCGCTTTCCCGCAAAGCTAATTCAGTTTGTTTTTCTGCGGTAATATCTGTGATAATTAGGCCGACTCCGATTATTTCTGCCCTTTCATTTTTTACTGGGTAGTAGTTGGCGAGCCAGTAGCCGAAATATCCGGGTTTTCCATCAGGTTCGCCGCTCATTTCTAAGTTTAAAACAGGCTGACCCGTTGCTAAAACTTGCTGAATTATCGGCGCAAATTTGGCTGCATGTTCTGGCAACAATTGCCGGAAGTCTTGGCCGAGATGCTGTTCTATCGGCAAACCGTTGAGTTCTGCTAAGACTTGATTGATACGGATGAAGCGCATTTCGCGATCCAGAAAGCAAATCGCTAGGGGAGATGCTTCTAATAGCGAGTCAATTAAGGCGAAGGATTGCGATGTTTGAGATAGTGCTTCCTGCGCTTCTGTGTAAAGTCTGGCGTTGTCGAGGGCGATCGCCACGCGGTATGCTAAATCTTCTAGCATTGCCATGTCTTCTGCAGTGTAGCGGCGGCCCAACTTCGAGGTAAAGCAAGTGATGGAACCCATTACCCGCCCGCGGGCTTTCAGCGGTACGCAAGCGTGAGATCCGATATTGAGCGATCGCAATATTTCCATTTCTGCGGCATTTTCCGCTCCTGCTGCTAAAATCTCCTCATCCACTTCGGTAATTAGTTGGGATTTTCCGCTGCGGATTACCAGGGGATAGCCGTTAACAGCATTGTCGGCGCTCAAACTTCGGATTCTCAAGTTATTCAGACTATCAACTATAGAGGCTTCGGCGTGAGCTGCAGCGACTCGACGCACTTTTGAGTCGGTTTCGGTCAAATGAATGCAGCACCCGTCGGCGATCGAATTTATTGCTAATTCTGCTACCTTTTGCAGCACCGTTTCCCCGTCAAACGCATCAGCCAGCATTTTGCTGACTTCTGCTAAAAAGGCCGAGCGCTGCTGTTCTATTTCCGCTTTTTCCCTCGCTGTTTGCTCGATTGTTAACTGCAATCTTTGAGTTTCTGCAAGTTTTATTTCTGTGATATCGCGGGCGACAATTAAAGCCGATTCTGCTACGCCATTTTGGTCAAATTCTGGAACTACCCGCGATTGATAACTTCGGATGCCGTTGGTTGAGGAAGCCTGAAATTCGATGATTTCTTCTCGACCTGTTTCTAACACTTTGTGCAGGGTTTCCTCCCACATCTGGCACTGTTCCGGCGACATTCCTATTGCTTGACTGGTTTTGCCCAAGAAGAATGAAAGCGGTTTTCCTTGGGTTCTTTCAACTGCTTGATTGACATAAATATAACGCAGTTCTTTGTCAGCGCGGATAATGATATCTGGCGTATTTTCTAGCAGCCTTCTCAGTTGCTGTTCGCTGCTTGCCAAAGCTGTTTGCGCTTGTTGTCTTTCCGTGACATCTCTCACCGTGCCCACGTGTCCGATGAGTTCGCCGGAGTCCGAAAACATCGGCGAGGAACAAACGTTAATCCAGCGAACAATCCCCTGTGGTGTTTGCAGGCGATACTCGATCGCATATTCCCCACCTTGCCGAGTATAATCCAGCCATCGGCTCAATACGCGATCGCTGTCTTCCGGGTGAATGCACTTCTCCCAACCGTCTCCTAAAAGTTCTGTCAAACTTAAGCCACAAATAGCCTGACAGCGTGGGTTTGCATAGGTGTAGCGCCCCTCAAAATCTGCCATAAAAATGCCGACAGGCGAACAGGAACTTAAACAGCGAAATCGTTCTTCTTGAGCTTGCAGGGCTTCTTTAGCTACTGTCAGTTCTGCTGTGCGTTGTTTGACGTGGCTTTCTAGGTTAGTGTAGGATAAAGCCAGGGCTATTTCTGCTTCTTTGCGATCGGTAATATCAATACCAGTTCCTATCACATATTCCACCAAGCCATCCCCATCTAGGGTCACAGTATTAGACCAAGAAATTAAGCGCTTCTGCCCATTTTTTGTGCGCCAATAGTTTTGATATTGGCTGTTAAAATTTTCGAGCTTGAGCTTGGTAAAAACAGTTTTAACTGGCTCTGTTTCTTCTGGAATTAAAAACAAATCCCAAAGATATTTATTGATTACTTCTGCTGTCGAGTAGCCTGTAGTTTTTTCGCAAGCTTGGTTAAACCGGACAATCCGTCCTTGGCTGTCTAGAACTACAATCAAGCAAGCCGTCGTGTCAATTACTTTGGAAATAATATTACGTTCTATTTCTAGTTCTTGTTTTGCGGACTTTAAGCCCGCATACCAAGCGATAACCATTGCAGCCGCCAAAAGTAAGATTGCAGGAGCTGCCTGGAAGGAAAACAGTAACAGAGTTGTCAGCAGTAAAGCCGTGCCGGCGCTAAATGTAGCAATACTGTAAGATTTAATGGGTAAGGGCAAGACCTCAAACGGACTCATTTTTGTTGACCTGTAGCGATGGCGCGATCGCACTATTGCTTATGTCTATGAAACAACCTTGTTAAAACTTAGTTAAAACTAAGTATTTATTTTTTCTATACAAAACCACATTTGTCGGCTCTGTGCCATCTTCCCAGAGACAGATTGGCACGGGAATTTCTGCTAAATCAACTGCTATCATAGATCAAGGGACAAATTAGATTATCTAATTTCTGGGAGCAATAAGCGAGTGAATCACAAGCTGGCCAAAATTATCGGATTATTTTTCGCAGCCGCCACCCTCTTTGGATTCGTCGGTTACGCGCTGCAAAATCCCAACTTCGCCAGCAGCTCAGCGATATCCATCGGCTTCCCCAATCTTACCACTCTGGCCGTCGGGGCGATCGACAACAAACGATCGCAAATTTATCTCAACGGAACTTGGCAATTTGTCCCCGCAGTTGGCAACCCCCAAAACCCCCCTGTCTCCCCAAATTGGGGATCCATCTCGGTGCCCGGAGATTGGCAAAAAGAAAACAACGAATCCGTACCCGGAATCATCACTCGCGGCAACGGCAAAGATTGGGAAAACTTCAACAGTAAACAACTATCAAAAGCTTGGTATCAAAGAAATATAGACCTTCCCGGCGACTGGACAAACCGCCGAATTTTTCTCGACTTAGCCAGAGTCAGCACCGATGCAGTCATCTTTGTCAACGGCATTAACTGCGGTCAAATCCCCTGGCCCTACGGCACTATTGAAATTACCAAAGCAGCAAAACCAGGTCAAAACACCATATCTATTTTAGTGGTGGCAGTATCCGATGAAAAGGAAAAAGCCGTCATCATGGGCCCCACAGAAATCTACACAGAAAAATCAAAGTTGCAATCGCGGGGAATAATCGGCGAAGTAAGGCTTCTGAGCCTTCCTCCAGGCCCGCTAATTAGGGACGTATTCGTCCAAACTTCCACCCGAAAAAAGCAAGTTAAATTAGATGTTGAACTCAAAGACGTTGCCCAAAACGGTCAAGTAGAAATAATCGCGCAAATGCTCGACGAAAAAGGCAAACTACAACAAAAATTCACCGCCACTGCCAACGTTAAAGCTAAACCAATTCAAACCGTTCAAGTTCATTGGAATTGGCCAAATCCCCGTCTTTGGGATCTCGGGCAACCAAACCTTTACACCCTGCAATTAGAAGTAAAAGGCAGCGGCATTGACACACAATACAACCAACCTTTTGGCTTCCGCGAATTTTGGATAGAAGGGCGCAAATTTTTCTTAAACGGAACTGAAATTCGACTGCGACCAATCTTGCACTCCGATACTTGGCAAGGCGGCACAGTAGAAGTTGCAGATAGCCTAATTGATGGCTACGTCAAAGCCGGGTTTAACATAACAGAAATGTGGCCTTGGAATCACGACGAACGGGGTAGATGGCACTTCCGAGAGTTGTTTTCCGAAAGAGCAGACTTCAAAGGTTTTCCCATTATGGCTCCCGCTTTAGACATTAGTCCTATCGCTTGGAATGGCAAGTGGAAGAACCCCCTGTGGAAAAACCGCTGGAAAGAGCGAATGGTGACTGAAATGCGCCGCTACCGCAATCATCCATCAGTATTAATGTGGGCGACAAGTCCTAATTTTTTCGGCAACGCTGACGACCTAAATCCCCGTCGCATCGGCAAAAGCAAAGTAGAAGGAACTCTCAGTCCCCCGGAAAACCAGCGTTTGCGGGTCAACACTCCCCTAGGAAATGACGCTTTAGCTACTATTAAATCGGCAGACCCAACCAGACCTGTGATGGTACACCAAGGCGCACACTTCGGCGATGTTTATGCGCTGAATTCTTATTTAAATATGATTCCTTTGCAAGAACGGGAAGAGTGGATTTCTGAGTGGAGCAAAACCGGGGAAAGGCCCTACATGGCAGTCGAGTTTGGGACTCCTCTGCACGCAACAATGATGCGGAATCGCAAAGGTTTTGGTCAGGTGATTCTCAGCGAACCTTGGATGACGGAGTTTGCGGCAATTTATTTTGGCAAGCAGGCTTACGAGTTGGAAACTGCCGCTTATAAAGCTAAAATTCGCGAGCAATTTGTCAAGGGTCAGGAGTATCAAAACTGGCATTTAAAAAAAGAGTTAGATTTTGCCCCAGCTTTTCAAAAGTTGCAGCAGTTATTCAGTACAAATACTTGGCGGAGTTGGCGGACTTTTGGAATGTCTGGGGGGATGATTCCTTGGAATGACGGACATGGTTGGGAAGTTTCCGAAGCAGGCAGAAAAAAGGTGGATATTGGGGCCTTTCAACCGGGTCGCCGGGGAGTTTATTTGAAGCAAGTCTCGAATAATCTTTTGAATTATTTGCAGCCCGAAGCTTACACTGTTCATCCTGGGGGCGAGGCAATTATGAATAATAATAGCTCGACTTTGGCTTGGATTGCTGGTGCTAGCCCGGTTTTTACTGCCAAAGATCACAATTTGTTTGTGGGCGGAAAAGTGGCAAAGCAAGTAGTGTTAATTAACGATAGGCGGACGCCGCAAGAATTTACGTTTAATTGGCGAGTTTTGGTGAAGGGCAAAGAAGTAAAAAAGGGCGAGGGAAAAGGGATAATTGAGGCGGCAGAAACGCTGTTTTTCCCAATAGACGTAAAATTGCCAAATACCATTTCTAGCAAGGCTGACGGCGAAATTCGCTTGACCGCACGGGTGGGCGATCGATCGCATTCTGATACATTGGCTTTCCGCGTTTTTCCCAAACAATCCAACATCAAAGATTCGGTGACAATTTTCGATCCAGCCGGCAAAACATCGGCAATGTTAAAACAATTAGGTTATCAGCTTGTACCGTGGAAGGGTTCGCAAGTTTCATCGCTATTAATTATCGGTAGGGAAGCATTTTCTAGCGGGGAAAATTTGCCGGGAAGTGTAGAAAGTTTTGTGCGAAACGGCGGCAAAGTAATTGTGTTTCCTCAGCGCAGGGAATGGCTGGAAAATACGGGTTTCCGGGTTGCTGCCCACGTCAGCCGCCGCGCTTATCCAGTTGACAGCAAACATCCCGCAATTAACGGTTTAGACAGTGAAGATTTGCGGGATTGGGTGGGGGAAAGCACGCTGCTTGAAGCTTATCCAGATACAATCCAAACTGGCCCTAATTTGAGTCCAGCAAATAAACCTTGGTACGGCTGGCGTTGGGGAAATCGTGGCGGTGTTAGTAGCGCTTCTATTGAGAAACCGCACCGCAGCGGTTGGCGTCCCATTTTGGAATCTGAGTTTGATTTAGCTTATTCGCCGCTGATGGAATTGGATTACGGAAAAGGGCGGCTGATTTTAAACGAGTTGGATTTGGAAGACCATTATTCTGTAGATGCTGGGGCGGCGCAGTTAGTGCAACAAATGGTGAGTTACGGGATGAATTCTCCGGTACTTGGAAAGCCGGATCAAGTGGTTTTAATAGGGGGAGATGAAGATGCCCAAAAGTTGGACAGTTTGGGGGTAATTTATCAGCGCGCTAGTTCGCTTTCTAATGATGTTGGTTTGGTCATTGTGGGGAGAGAAGCGAATCTGAAAGATGCAGATTTGCGCGGTTATTTGAATGCTGGTGGGAAGGCGTTTTTCTTGCCGCGTCAAGTGCCTGCTGCGGGTTTGGGCGTGGGTTTGCAGCAAGCGCAGGATTTCGGAGGTTCGCTGGCGGTTCCGAGTTGGGATGAGGTGAAGGGGGTTAGTGCCTCAGATTTGCGATCGCGCTCTTTTTATGATACTTGGTTGATTAAGTCTGGGGGAGAAATCGGTGCTGACGGTTTGTTAAGTCGGCTACAAGTGGGCAAGGGTGTGGCGATTTTTTCTCAGATTGAACCGGACAGTTTGAATGCTGATACTAAGACTTATTTGCGTTTTACTCGCTGGCGGCAAACCCGGGCAAATGCTCAGATTTTGGCTAATTTAGGGGCGAGTTTTAAGGCGGATGGTTCTGTGTTTAACGGTTCGAGTCGGGAGTTTTATCACTGGGATTACAGAACGGATTTTGAGAATGGGGACGATCCTTATCGGTATTATAGATGGTAGACTTACCACTCTATTTTTACGGGATAGTTCGCTAGTATGGAATCGCCACTCACCAGCACAGCGTCTTCTACAATCGCTGGAGAAATTAACAGCCGATCGAACGGATCTTTGTGATGGTTGGGTAGGCTATCCAAGGTGAAAATATGAGTTAAATTAATAGGTAAGACTTCTATATTATTAGTCTGTTGCTGACTTTCTATAAGTTCTGGTAAAGGCAGATTGAGACTCAGCTTCCCCAGTTGGAGCTTGATTTGCATTTCCCAAATGCTGCCCATGCTTAAAAGCAAAATATTTTCTGGGTTTTGGCACAATGCCAAAGCCTTTGGTGAAAGCTTTTGGGGGGAACTATCCCACCAAATGAATGTATGAGTATCCAGCAGTAGTTTCATAGATTCCCTGTCCAAAATTCGTCTGGTAACGGTTCATCAAAATCGTCGCTTGTCCAGATTGATCCTGCGTGCAATCCCGCTGTACGCTGCTTAGTTGGGGAGGCGATTGGCGCTAAACGGACAAGGGGAATACCACCTTCTGTGAGAACAACCTCTATGCCTTTAAGTGCTAGAGATAATAACTCTTTTAAATTTGTCTGTGCTTCTTGCACGTCAACTGTTTTTGTCACCATTGCAGCTATCCAAACTAGGGATTAAAAGTGCGATCGAACAGAGGTTAGCAATTTCAAGCTTAAATTGCTGATTTTATTATACTGTTAAATATCAAAGGTCAAAGTGTCGCCTGAAGCGCGGGTCTAGTTTGTCGGTTTTCTTTTGGTTGCAGGTGCCGCAGAGGGTTTGCAAGTTGCTGATGTCGTTGCTGCCGCCGCGCGCTAGGGGGATGATATGATCGATCGTGAGTTGGGTTTCTAGTTTGGTTTGCCCGCAGCTTTGGCACTGGTATTTATTGCGAGTAAATACGTATTTTCTGACTTCTGGGGGAATGGGAATTCTAGGGGTTTTAGACATGATGTATTTTAACCGCAGATGAACGCGAATGAACGCGGATGTTTGATGGATTAGCTGGGTGAGTTTTCTTGATTGAGAAGTTGGCGGCGCAAATCATCGAGGGGGGAGTCGAGTTTGCTAGTTTCTGACTCGTTGTTTTCTGGTGTTTCTTCAAATTCTGGTTCGTCGGGGCAAAATTCTATAGTGACATTGAGTTTGAGCTTCATCTTTCCTTTCTTCCAGCCCTGAGCACCCACTCTGAGAATTTCACAATCTATACCTTGACCAAACCAGTTCTCATATGAAAAACGTTTTTGGCGATGGTCAAAAGGTACAGAGATATTTAAGTTTTGTTCTTTTAACGATTTATTGAGTGTCTCTCCTAACTCATTTTCAGGCAAAACGTTATTTACTGTTTCCTTAATATTTTCTACTTTAAGCATTGCGTTACGAAAAGATAAAGCATCGTCATTACCGCAGTTGTGCAAATCAAATTTATCTTCCATATTCTTGCCACCCTCGCGTAAGTTCTATTTAATCTACTACTCTTTCTAATTCCAAAGCTACCATCAAACAGCTATTAATGTGGTTTATGGCATCCTTTGAAAGGAAACCAAGTTTCCGGGCAATCATTGACTTGTTGAGGGTAAAAATGGACTCGCACCTAACTACAGACTCAACTCTAATACCAGCTAATAGAATTTCATCTCCTGTTATCAAATATTGAACTGCTGTCAAAGGGCGAGTTGTCTTAGAAGTACAAGGTATCACCATCACATCGTCAAGAATTTGGTTGATATTATCTGCCGAAATTATCACAGCCGGACGCAGTTTAAACTGTGTTAGCTGAGTAGAAGGCATTGGCACTTGAGCCAACACTACATCACCGCGCCGTAAGTTCATCGGCAAATAGTTCGTCGTAAATGTCATTTTCCGCACTCAGCCAATCTTGATAAGCTTGGGATACAAGCATCGGTTGAACAGATTCTTTCCCACTTTTCAAGAATAGGGCTAGGTTCAGAAGTGTTGCTAACTTATCCTCTGGAAGTTGTTCGATTATTGTTAAAAGTTTTTGGCGAATGTTCATAGGATTAAAGTCGCTCTTTGTTGCCTATTATAGCACAATAAACAGAATCAAGAGAGCGGCGAATTCTATTCGCCAAAATTGCAATCATTCACCATCCACCGAAACGCTATCATTTTGCCCGATTACAGGCAACAAATGCTCGTGCAACTTCATCGCCTGCAAACAACTATTAATCCCAGAAACCGCCCGATCGTACTCTTGAATCTTCTGCTCATTCTCAGCTTGCCGCCGCAGATTCCCAGCAATCTTTTCCTCAGCCTCCTGTGCCAAAGTTTGCTCCAAATAATCGCGGGCTTGACTGTATTTCTGCAAAATATCATCAGCTTGCTTTTGGGCCAGCGGCAACAAATGCTCTTTCAGCGTTTGGTTGACAGTTTGACGGAAAGTTTGCCGAATAGTTCTAGATACTTTCGGCTCAAAATCCAGCCGCAATAATTGCCGAATTGCCGGTTGGGCATCCACCATGTTTTCGCAGTCGAAACCTTGGGATGTTTGCTGCAATGTTTCCCGGAATTGATAAATCGAAAATGTGCCTTCGTCGTAAAAACGGGGACTTTCTCGCACGTAGCGATCGCACTCAACGCCAGCCGCATTTACCAAAGCATCTGAAACCCGCTTTGATAACTCCTCTAACTGCTGTTCAATTCCCCCGTCGTTCCCCAACAACCGATAGAGTAATCGATAGTATTCAGACTTGCGAACGCTATCTTTCAAATACTGGAAATAATTATCAACCAGTGACTTAGTAGCCTCTACTAAAATATCTTCCAACTGATTCGCTAAATAGTAAAGTGCCTCAACTAAAACAGCAATTAAAGGTGCTGTCGCATTGCGGGGATGATTCCGCAAAGTGCGTCCGTAAGCCGCCTCAACAGAAAATCCATCTAACAATTCATCCAAGCGGCGGATCATCCGAGATTGCAGTTGCCGAAAGTCTATATCGAAAATATCGCATCTGTTCATAATCATTTCATTGACTTCTTCGGCGATATGTTCCCGAAAATCCTGTCCGACTTGCTGCAACTCTTGATTTAGTCGCAAAAGTTCCTGTGCTTTCATTGCTTCAATTTCGCGGGGCTGGCTGTCCAAATTCCGCTGAATTGTTTGGTAATGTTTCCGCAGTTGAATGCACAAATCTTCTAAATCGTCAGCGAGATTTTTGAACAGTTGCGGGCGTTTTTCTTCGGTGAGGTAACGGGTGATGGCTGTGCGAAAATCTTCGATACCGCTATCTTGAATTAATTGAGCAATTAATGGTTGTCCTTGTTCTGCAAGAATCCGCACGTAGTTTTCATTTGGTGTTTCGTAGCTGTTAACAGAAATCCGAAATTTGCTGGGAGATAACTTGCCGGAATTGGCACAGTATCGGTTAAACTCGCTGACAAATTGCGGTGTTTCTTCACTATTACCGAGAAACTCTGAATCTAATTTATCATCTCCAGAAACTCGCCCTTGACTGCTGGCAAAGATTGTATTTAAACCAAAGCGATCGCGCCCTGTTGTCCCTCGAATCAAACTCCCGTAAAATCCCAACAATCCGCTAGTTTTGTAAACTCTCGCAGTATCGCGAAAGTCAGAATTAATCAGATTTTCTAACCGCTGTCGCAGTTGAGTGTTGTACCAAGTTTCGTCAATGCGGTTAAAAATGTAAAACAGCCGATCGCGAATTCCCGGATTTCCCCGTGTTTTTTCCATCAACTCGGTTTCCTCCGTCGTCATTTCCCCAGACGAAGCCGCTTTCAAAACGCAGACAACTGCCGAAGTATCGGGGCTTTCAATCTTATCATAAGTCAATTCTGCATCCCGCTGCACCGGCGCATCAATTCCCGGCGTATCGATAATAATATTGCCATCTTGTAGCAAGGGATGATAACAGTAATATTCAACTCGCTTGAGTACAGCACTGTTACTACCGCGACGGGCATAACTAGCAGCTTCCTTGAGATTGGAAAAGTTAAACTGTTC
Source organism: Microcoleus sp. Pol7_B2 (assembly GCF_036701035.1). Taxonomy (NCBI): domain Bacteria; kingdom Bacillati; phylum Cyanobacteriota; class Cyanophyceae; order Oscillatoriales; family Microcoleaceae; genus Microcoleus; species Microcoleus sp. Pol7_B2. The sequence continues at coordinate 69,490 of NZ_JAUBQB010000013.1, forward strand.
CATCGAGTAGGTAGCGTTTTCGAGAGTTTGGATGCGATCGCGATTTGCCTCAAAACCTTCTAACAGCAGCATCAAAGCCTTAGCTTTTTTGGCTACCTCGGATTTATTTTCGCCGCCTTCCGTTTCAATAATTATGTTACATCCCTGAGACAACAGGGACACTACATCTGTTTGATTAATATTAAGTTCAGTAGCTAAACCTAACTGATGGCACAGCACAGAAGCTTGCTGGCTAATCTCAAATTCGCTCAAAAAAGTTAGAACAACGCGCTCTTTTTCCGGCTCAGCAAAGGCGATATAACATTCCGTACCTGTCGCGTGTCCTTCAGCACTGTAGAGCAATTCCCGCTCCAGCAAAGCATTAATTAACATAGATTTTCCCGCACTGAAAGCGCCAGCAAACACAATTTCAAACTCAGGAGAAATTGCCTTTTTCAGAGAAGCTTGTACCGCCGTGATATCTTGTTGTCGCAAAGAAGATTCCTGACGCAGCAGTTGCAGTAAAGAGTCAACTTGTTCTTGCAGATTGTTGCATTGAGGGGGCATTTGAGTCATCGCTGCAGACTGCTCCTGATTGTGGGAAAATTACCTTATTGTTAATTCTCTGCTAGTTCAGGAATAATCACAACAGTAATTTTACTTATGCAATCCAGGATTGCTGAAAGTGCGATCGGCTATTCTGGCGACAAATCCTATAGTTTACGGTTGTTTCGGAATTATTAAACCGCAGAGGCCGCAGAGGCCGCACAGAAAGAGAAGAGAGAGATAAATAATTGCTATACCCACGGATTTGATATCATCTATTTACAGCCAATTGGCTAAATCTGATATGTCAGTAAAATTTAGCCAAGCATCTCCTAATTTTTCGTACACCATTAGTAGTAAGGCGCGCCTTATTGCGCCCCTACAGAATTCAACTGGCGCATTGCGTACTCTACATTAAACCGATAAATCCTGACGCGGTTTAAAAGACTCAACCTGCCGCAACTTTTCGTATAATTCCCGTTCCTCCTCACTAATTTCTTTGGGAATTAACACCTGAATTTCTACCAATTGATCGCCCCGATCGCCATTTCCTGTCGGATAGCCCTTATTAGCCAGCCGCAACCGCTTTCCAGACGTTACTCCCGGTGGCAATTTCATTTTCACCCTACCATCTAGCGTCGGTACTTCCACATCTCCACCCAACACCGCTTCGCTGGGAGTCAGTGGCAATTCGCAGCAAATATCCGACATTTCCAAGCGAAAAAATGGATGGGGAGAAACTGTGATTTTTAAATATAAATCTCCGCCGCCCATACCTTGATTTCGCAAGCGAATCCGCTGGCCTGATACCATAGCAGGAGGCAGATTCACCTCGATCGCTCGCCCATCTTCCAGACGAATTCGCTCAGTACCGCCCGAATAAGCCCTTTCCAAAGGCAGAGTTAGCCTTGCTTCAATGTCTCTTCTGGGTTCGCGATCGACTGTTTCCCGTCGAATTTCGCGATCGACTGCTTCCCGTCGAATTTCGCGATCGTCCACATCCCTTCTGGTTTCGCGATCAACTGTTTCCCGTCGAATTTCGCGATCGACTATATCCCTTCTGGTTTCGCGATCGACTGTTTCCCGTCGAATTTCGCGATCGTCCACATCCCTTCTATCTTCCCTAGAATTAGCTACATAACTCGTTCTCTTAGAAGCCGTACTCCACGGTTCATAGGAGGCTGCTCGCGGTGCATCATTGGCGGTCGCCATCCTCACTTCCCGGCGCCTTCCGAGCACTTGATCTAGAAATTTATTAAAATCCGAGTAATCGCTAAAATCGACATCTTCGGCCGGTTTTTTGCGGGTAGCTTTACCATTTCCCCAAGTTTTGAAATTGGGAAGTCGCACCCCTTGCTTGCCTTGAAATCCCTTTTGTTTCCAGAACTTACTAAACTGATCGTATTGAGCTCGCTTGTCAATATCGGAAAGAATATCGTAAGCTTCATTAATATCCTTAAACCTATCTTCAGCCGATTTATCCCCCGGATTTACGTCAGGGTGCAACTGTCTGGCTAGCCGTCGATAGGCTTTCTTAATCTCATCAGCCGTGGCATCTTTGGGCACTCCCAAAATTAGATAGTAATTGCGAAAATTCTGCATAGTTAGTCATTAGTTATTAGTCATTAGTCATTAGTTATTAATTATTAGTCATTAGTCATTAGTCATGCTGCTTCCCTGCTTCAAACTAGGGACTAATGACTAGGGACTAATGACTAACCACTAATTAGAGCCAATCGTCGTCATCATCCCAATCGTCGCTTTGATTTTGATAAGGCCGAGTGGGGCGATTAGCACTGCTTCTGCGATCGCCCATACGATCGCCCATACGATCGCCCATACGATCGTTCATGCGATCGCCCATGCGGTCGCCCATGCGATCGTTCATACGATCGTATGGGCGATCGGGAATTGGATCGACAGTCGATCGCCTGTACGGCTTAGCATTGGTATAATAGCTGCTGTCATCGCTGCGCCGCTTGGTACCGTCGCCCGTAAAAGTCCGCTTCACAGACTCAAAGAAATCGTCATCATCGTCATCCATCGCAAACGCGGAAACTTCCCGGCTCAAATCGTAAAGAGCATCCTGCAAATCCGAACCAACTTGGTCAACTCCGCGCTCATCATTGCGTTCTAAACTGTCTCGCAATTCCCGAATTAAAGTTTCAATTCGCTGGCGGCTTCTTTGAGCAAACTGCATTCCGCGATCGAGTGCAACTTCCCGCAACTGCCGCTCGGCTTGATAAGCTAAAGCTTCAGCGCGATTGCGTTTTTCCACCTTTTCCCGCTGCAACTTATCAGCTTGAGCAAACTGTTCCGCATCGCGAATCATTTGATTCACTTCCTGCTGAGTCAGCGTCGAAGCACCTTGCACAGTAATGCTTTGTTCCCTACCAGTAGTTTTGTCCAAAGCAGTCACCAACAGCATCCCGTTAGCATCAATATCAAAAGCTACTTGCACCTGCGGAATCCCTCGCGGCGCCGGTGGAATTCCAGTTAGTTTAAACCGCCCCAAAGACTTATTATCTCTGCCTAATTCCCGTTCCCCTTGGATCACGTGAATCTCTACCACAGTTTGGTTGTTTTCAGCAGTCGAAAAAATGTCCGATCGCCTAACGGGAATAGTAGTATTGCGAGGAATCAATTTTTTCATCACCCCGCCGATAGTTTCCAAACCCAGCGACAGCGGCGTCACATCCAACAGCAGCACATCGCGGACATCGCCACCCAAAATCCCCGCCTGAATTGCCGCACCCACCGCCACAACTTCATCGGGATTCACATTTTGATTGGGTTCTCGATCGATCAAACTGCGAACAACTTCCTGCACCAAAGGAATGCGAGTCGAACCGCCGACCAACACAACTTCATCAATGCGAGAAGGACTCAAACTTGCATCAGCCAAAGCTTGTTTGACTGGCCGCCGCAGCCGCTGCACCAAATCTGTGCACAGCCCCTCAAATTGACCGCGAGTCAGCCGCGTTTCCAGATGCAATGGCCCATCTTCGTTCGCATCGATAAACGGCAAATTAATCTCCGTGACACCGACTCCCGACAGTTCAATCTTGGCTTTTTCTGCCGCTTCGATCAAGCGCTGCAAAGCTTGCCGGTTGCGCCGCAAATCAATTCCTTCTTTTTCTAAGAATTGATCGGCCAACCAGTCAACAATTTTAGAGTCAAAATCATTGCCACCTAATTGAGTGTCGCCGCTAGTTGCTTTAACTTCAAATACTCCGTCTCCCACGTCTAAAATCGACACATCAAAAGTACCGCCGCCCAAATCAAACACTAAAATAGTTTGACTTTCTCGCCTCTCCAAACCGTAAGCCAAAGAAGCCGCCGTCGGCTCATTTAAAATCCGCTTGACATCAAGTCCGGCAATTCGTCCCGCATCGCGCGTCGCCTGTCGCTGCGAGTCGTTGAAATAAGCGGGAACAGTAATTACAGCCCCCGTTACCTCTTGTCCCAGATAGCGGCTGGCTTCATCAGCCAGTTTCCGCAACACCATCGCCGAAATTTCCTCCGGGGCAAAATCTTTTTTCAGGCGGGGACACTTGATTTTGATGTTCCCGTTTTCGTCGCGGCGAGTTGTGTAAGGGACGCGCTTTGATTCTGGAGTCAGTTCGGTATATTTGCGCCCGATGTACCGCTTGACGGCGTAAAAGGTGTTTTGCGGGTTGAGAACAGTCTGGCGTCTGGCCATCTGTCCCACCAGGCGTTCTCCTTCCTTTGTGAAAGCGACTACCGAGGGAGTTGTCCGCATCCCTTCTGCATTGGCAATCACAACCGGTTTGCCGCCTTCCATGACGGCTACTACTGAGTTTGTTGTTCCGAGGTCAATGCCAACTACTTTACCCATGCGTCAGTTGTCTCCTGTGGCGTTGTGTGTAGCCTTTTCAATATAAGCGTTAAGTATGATTGCATTTATTGTACCGCGTCGAGAAGCGGGGGCTGCGGGGGGATTGCCTCACTTTGGTCAAGCGGCTGCGGTTGGCTGGGTGCGATCGCTCCGCTGGTGGATGCCAGATCCTGCGAGGAGTAGGAGTGTCAACTTGGGAAAGCAGTGTATGTTCATCTTTTGACAGCCAAAAAATTTTCCGAATAGATTAACTAATGCGTTTTGCTAAACTAAAAGCAGCTAGCAGGATTGTTGAGCAAACAGGAACATACAAATATGACTGTCAACTCTGTTCAAAATTCAGAATCCTCTCAAGAACACTCGATCGTTGACGTGCAGCATACCAACTGCTGCATTGTCGGAGGTGGGCCTGCGGGTGCTGTTTTAGCATTACTTTTAGCGCGGCAAAACATTCCAGTCATCCTGCTAGAACTACACAAAGATTTCGATCGAGAATTTCGCGGCGATACGCTGCATCCGTCTGTAATGGAAATTATGGAGCAATTGGGTTTAGCAGAAAAATTGCTGGAATTGCCCCATACAAAAATGCACAAACTCACCATCCAAGCTGCTGGAAATACCGCCACACTCGTAGATTTAGCCTGTCTTAAAACCAAGTATCCTTACATCACTATCCTTCCCCAAGTCAAGTTTCTCGAATTCATCATTGCCGAAGCGCAGCGCTACCCCAGTTTTCAGCTAGTAATGGGAGCTAATGTCCAAGAAACGATCGTAGAAAATGGGGTTGTGTGCGGAATTCGATACCGAGGACGCGGGGGATGGCATGAAGTGCGATCGACCCTCACTGTCGGTGCAGACGGTCGCTTTTCCCGCCTTCGCCAATTAGCAGGTTTTGAACCGATTAAAACTTCCCCGCCGATGGATGTCCTTTGGTTTCGTTTGCCGCGCAGTCCCCATGATGTCCAAGATTTCGGCGTGGGAGGTCGAGCTGTTGGAGGTCATTTATTAGCCATAATTGACCGCTTGGATTATTGGCAACTCGGTTACATTATTCTGAAAGGCAGCTATCAGAAATTGCGCGACTCAGGAATAGAAGCTTTGCAAAAATCTGTTGCTGAATTAGCGCCGGAATTTGCAGATAGGGTCGAGCGACTGAAAGATTGGTCGCAAATTTCTTTCCTGTCCGTTGAATCGAGTCGCCTTCCCCGCTGGTATCGTCCCGGTTTGCTCTTAATTGGGGATGCCGCTCACGTCATGTCGCCCGTAGGCGGTGTGGGAATTAACTATGCTATTCAAGATGCTGTCGTGGCCGCCAATGTACTCAGCGCCTCCCTGAAAAATAATCACTTGCATCTGTGGGATTTGGCAGAAGTGCAGCGACAGCGGGAGTTGCCCACACGCATCATTCAAGCATTTCAGTCGTTTGTACAGGAACGAATTATTAAAGGGGCATTAGATACAAATCGACCGTTTACACCGCCACTTTTGTTGCAGTTACCCATTTTGCGAAATATTCCAGCGCGATTAATTGGTTTTGGATTAAACCGGGTTCGGGTGCGAAATCAATGAGATATACCTATACTTAAGTTATACCTATCATCAACATAGAGGTAACTGAATGGCCGGATTAGAACTATTGCAGTCAGTTGAATTTCTCAAGTTAAAAGGCAAACAAGTTGCTGTTTTAGATGTCGAAAATTGGCAAGCATTCATCGAATGGTTAGAGAGTGTAGAAGATTTACAAATTGCCAAACAAGCATTAAATGAGTTAAAAGCTGCTGGTAGAAATCGCGATCGTGCCGGTTGGTTGAAATGGGATGATGTGGAATCGCAGCTAGACTGAGTAATTACACAGTTTATATCAAAAAAAATCGAAATTAAAAGTGCTATCGCCCACCTACCAAAAAGGCTTCCAATCAAAATAAAACTATGAAATTCACCCTAGATGTAGAAAACAATCCTACAGGCTGGCCAGACCACACTCAGCTACCCGAATCAGACGGTACTTTTGTGAAAAATTTTCAAGAACACCCCCAAAGCATTCTGTTAACCGATTCAATTACTCCCGTGTTCCAAAGCATTCATCCAGATGGTAACTATTGTATCGGTCAAGACAGCGGCATTTATTGGCGATTAACTGAGCCGTTAGAATGGGGTGCAGAAGCACCCGACTGGTTTTATGTGCCTAATGTGCCGCCAACTATATCAATAAATTTAAGGTAAATCTACCTTAAGGAGTACACAACAGTGTTTTTAAGTATATTTTTTTAAACAGCTAAATTAAAGAGAACAAGCTCTCTTTAATTTAGCTGTTGCTTTCAGGATAGATTATGAGTACAGTAGCTTTAATTGTAGTGAAGATTTTAATAAAAACAAATCCTGTTTTCATAAATAAAAGATAAAATACGAACTATCGCCCTTAAAAAACACCTTCAACAACTGCATTTTATAGCATATAAAACATACTGAAAAAGCGAATTTATGTAAATAATAAATTGTGTCAAAAAGTTCAAAAAATATTTAATCAGTACAAAAAACGAAATTTTAATAACATAATTTGAGAATCAATTGTATGAATCAAAATCAAATTAAATGGTTGGCCGCAGCTCTAATGCTAATAGACCACATCGGATTTATGCTTGAAGCAGAACCCATGCGTATCGTCGGCCGCCTCAGTTTTCCGTTGTTTAGTTGGGTGTTTGCTCAAAACTGGAAACGACCGGGGGACAAAAATCCTCTAATTACTCGACTGATATTATTTGGGGTACTTTCTCAAATACCTCATATGTTAATTTTTGGCAATTTACAGTTAAACATCATGTTTAGCTTTGCCGTAGCAGCACTAACTTTGAGCTACATCCGACGCTTCGATCGCAAAATTGCAGTTTTAAGCACAGGTCTAGTAAGTGCTCAAATTTTAGGAGTGACTTACGGCTGGTATGCAGTGGCTTGCCCGCTATTGATGATTAGGTGGAAAGGAGGAGGATCTCGCCTTTGGTGGTTCGGCTGGACTATCGCAAATATCGGATATGCAATTAGTTGCAAAAGCTGGATTCAAATTTTCGCTATATTCACACCGCTAGTTCTGGCATACTACGATAGCTCTAAAGACCAAAAACCAACGGCTCTAGAAAAAAGATTTTTCTATTATTTTTACCCACTACACCTTGGGGGGCTAGCGGCACTGCGAACAATTGTCTAAATAAGACTGCGGATTCTAATTAGTTGATTGTTGATTTTTTATTTAAACGAAGTACAACCGCGTCTCTGAGCGCTCGCCGCCAGAAGAGCGCGATCGCTTTCCTCTAACTTGCTTTCACTCTGTCCAGTCGCTGTTTTTCAGCATCATTGATTTCTGGTAAATCATCTTGCCACTCGCGAAAGAATTGGTCGTCTTCAACCCGCTCTATTTTGAATTTGGTTTCCCAATCGTACATCGTGACATTTCTATCTTGAATTGTTTGTGCCATAAATTTAAGCAATTCATCAAAATTTCTCTTAATTTATGATAGTAAGAATTGCTAAATTTCCGTTAATACTGAAGTATTGCGTCTTTTAAAACACGACATCGCTGAATGCTGAATAACGATATTGCCCGCAGTTCGCTTAGTCCGGCAGGGGTTTAAACCCCTGCCTCAAAGCAAAAGTCCTCTGAAATAGGACTAATGTATTCTTCAGTCCTCTTGAGCGAGGACTTGCGCTATGAGACAGGGACTGAAAGTCCCTGGCGGACTTTCGGGCTAAGCCGACACCTCCAAGCACTGCTGTGTCCCTACAGATTTCCCAAAAAAATGTAACGAGTTGTAAAGTATAATTAAACCGAAGCGAACACAGAGGCCAAGTAGTATCAAATGCGAGTTGCGATCGCCGGAGCAGGCTTAGCAGGACTTTCCTGCGCTAAATATCTTACCGACGCGGGCCACACCCCCATCCTCCTAGAAAGTCGGGACGTACTCGGCGGCAAAGTCGCCGCCTGGAAAGATGCAGACGGCGACTGGTACGAAACCGGCCTCCACATCTTCTTCGGTGCATACCCGAATATGCTCCAACTCTTCAAAGAACTTGACATCGAAGACCGGCTGCAATGGAAAGAACACTCGATGATTTTCAATCAGCCGGAAACCCCCGGAACCTATTCCCGCTTTGACTTTCCCGACCTTCCCGCCCCCTTCAACGGCGTCGCAGCCATCTTGAGCAACAACGATATGCTCACCTGGCCGGAAAAAATCCGCTTCGGTATAGGTTTGATTCCGGCGATGCTTCAGGGTCAAAACTATGTCGAAGCAATGGACAAATACTCGTTTTCCGACTGGCTCAAAAAGCAAAACATCCCCCCCAGAGTCGAAAAAGAAGTATTCATCGCCATGTCCAAGGCGCTCAACTTCATCGACCCCCACGAAATATCTGCAACCATACTGCTGACAGCCCTCAACCGCTTCTTGCAAGAGAAAAACGGCTCGAAAATGGCTTTTTTAGACGGTTCCCCCACAGAAAGGTTGTGTCAGCCGATGGTAGACTACATAACTGAGCGCGGGGGTGAAGTACGGCTGAATGCACCCATCAAAGAGTTTTTGCTCAACGATGACAACACGGTGCGCGGCTTCCACATTCGGGGCGTAAAAGGGGCAGAGTCAGAAATTCTGACGGCCGATATTTACGTTTCCGCGATGCCGGTTGACCCGCTCAAGTTGATGATGCCGAAACCTTGGGGCGAAATGGATTATTTCAAACAGCTCGAAGGCTTGGAGGGAGTACCCGTCATTAATGTACACTTGTGGTTCGATCGCAAATTAACTGACATCGACCATTTGCTGTTCTCGCGATCGCCCCTGCTGAGCGTCTACGCCGACATGAGCAACACCTGCCGCGAATATGCCAACCCAGACAAATCAATGCTGGAACTGGTTTTAGCACCGGCAAAAGACTGGATAGGCAAGTCTGACGAAGATATCGTCGCAGCCACAATGGTCGAGTTAGAAAAACTCTTTCCCGATCAAATCCCAGAACCAGCCAAACTGCTCAAATATCACGTAGTCAAAACCCCTCGTTCCGTCTACAAAGCCACTCCCGGACGCCAGCAGTGCCGTCCCACACAAACAACTCCCATTAGAAATTTCTATCTAACGGGGGATTATACGATGCAGCGTTATCTTGCGAGTATGGAAGGTGCCGTGCTTTCTGGTAAGCTGACAGCGCAGGCTATTTCAACGGCCAATAACCAATGAAAAATTAAGAATTTTTCATAAAGACGTAAAAGAATCTCCCGTTTTCTAAACGGGGGAATGTCAGTTCTAATCTTTAAATTTCTTATTCTCGGATGCTGCAACTGTCAAAACTCCAGTGCATGAGAACTCTGGCTTCTGTGGATGACTCTTACGAACTGTGCCGCCAAGTCACCGCGAGTTATGCCAAAAATTTTTATTTAGGCACTCAACTCATGCCCGAAGCCAAGCGTCGGGCGATTTGGGCGATTTACGTCTGGTGCCGCCGCACCGACGAACTCGTAGACGGGCCGGGTTCTGATGCAACGACTCCTGAAACCCTCAATCTGTGGGAAAAACGCCTAGAATCTGTGTTTGCCGGCCATCCTCACGATGACTACGACGTAGCTTTGGTGGATACGCTGTCTCGTTTCCCGATAGACATTCAGCCGTTTCGAGAGATGATTGCGGGCCAGCAAATGGACTTGTACCGCAGCCGCTACGAAACTTTTGAAGAGCTCAATCTTTACTGTTATCGAGTAGCGGGTACTGTAGGGCTGATGTCGATGTCTGTCATGGGTGTAGGCGAATCGAGCTCCGCTGCTAACTGGAATTGGCACTGGGGGAATAGAATTCCCAAAGAAGAAGCGATAGCCCTGGGTATTGCCAAGCAGTTGACTAATATTCTGCGCGATGTCGGAGAAGACGCCCGCCGTGGCCGCATTTACATTCCCTTAGAAGACTTAGCCTTGTTTAACTACACCGAAGAAGATTTATTCAACGGTGTAATTGACAACCGCTGGCGGGAATTGATGCGGTTTCAAATTCAGCGAGCTCGCAAATTATACGCCAGCGCCGAACCTGGAATTAAAGTGCTCAGTCCCGATATCCGCTGGACTGTTTGGGCGGCTACAATGCTGTACAGCAGAATCTTAAATGCGATCGAACGCAATCAGTACGATGTTTTCCAGAAGCGGGCTTATGTTAGCAATTCTCAGAAATTGCTGTGTCTCCCCGCCGCTTGGATGAAGTCAAAAGTGCTTTAGCCGCAGGCAATTGTGCTGGCGATTCGGCAACGGGTAAGGGGTATTTGTCAAGTTACAAATTATATGATGTCCAGCAAATTGCATATGAGGTTTGTGGGGATGCGCTAGTGCCGTGTCCCTAGCTTTGGTGTGTTAATTTAAGTCAAATTAGTGGAGTAGCTGGCGGAATTTGCAATTGGGCGATCGAACTTTCCAACAATTGCTTTTCCTGCTGGAGTTTTGCTTCTAAATTTTGAATTTGTTCTCGGCGGGCTTCAACTTCAATCAAGCGGCGAGACAATTCTTGACTCTGCAAAGTGAGAGATTGCCTCCAATCTTCTGCTTTCTGGGCTTCTTGCTGCAAAAAATCGGGAGTAAAGCCTGTTGTTAAATATTTCTCTACTAATTGTAGTACCCAGTTTGTAGCTGCTTGAATATTTAAAACCTGGTTATTTTCGCCAATATCTGCTAATACTAGCATCCCTTCCTCTAAAACATTAGTTGCAGAGTTAATTAAATTTTGAGCCAAATCTTTCGGTAATGTCAAGAAACTTTCTTCACTAAGAATAGCCCAAGTATCATCAGAATTTTGGCAAGCCAGCAATTGCAGACTTATCTCGCCTAAATTTTCCTGATTTTTTACTTGGGCTAAATATAACATGAGGGTTATTAGTGATTGGTAATTTTTGTTTGGCCTAATTTTTACTATTTTTCTCACACGGAAGTGCGATCGTCCTAAAAAGGAATATACTCAACAGCATTCATCCATTCATCAGATTCCGAGGCTAAAGTAATGAGCTCCAAATCCTTAACAAATTGTCCGATCGTACCGCCTAGCTGATGTCCAAATATCAAACCAGCAAACTGTCTTTCCTGACGCTGCCAATCTTGAGCCATTGCCCTAAAACGGATATCTTGAGTAAACAATACTCTCCCTAGCTGAGTGGCACGTTCCAAAAGTTCATCATCCGGCAATTCTGTCGCACCATCTTCGATCGCAGTCAAAACATCTACACCACGACGGCGCAACTGCTCGGTAATTGCTTGGGGAATGTGAACGTCCATGTACAGAAAAATTGCCACTTACAATAATCCCTTAGCTCGCATTCTCACGAAAAATGGTGAAGGTAAAAGCAAAGATTTTTCCTGTTGTACCTGCTCCCATTCCGCGCGAATCTCCTGCTCAATTTCAGATTGAAAGTCGAAGTAATAAGCCATCGCTGCATGAGCCTCCGACGGCATCAAATAAGGATGCTGGCGGCACATTTCTTCGACTGACCAACCGTAAGCTAAATAATCCATCACAATCTGAACAACCCGCACCCGGGGTATCCGCTGCAACCGTGCGGGTTGACCCGCTACTTTCTCGATATGAGGATAAATTATTGATAGCATAGTGAGATCCCAAACTAAAATCTCTAAATAGTTAAGTTAAAAACAAAAGACCTTGTAAAATCTTATTTGATTATAGCCGATCGCGCGATCGGTGCGTGAGAGTCAATATTTTCCTTGCGATTTCAAGATTCTTCGCCCTCACGCCACCTACAAATTGACTAAAACCAGTCAACAGTCAACAGTCAACAGTCAACTATTAAAACAACTTTAGCCGATCGCGCAAAATCTCCGCTTGTTTTTCGGCTTCCGCCAAAGCATCCCTCGCCCCCTGAACTACATCAGGAGTAGCCTTATCCACAAACTTCTGATTAGTCAAGCGCGCCGCAGTATGCTTAATTTCAGCTTCCACCTTGCTCAACTTCTTCTCTAATTTAGCACGCAAAGCCGCCAAATCGACCACCCCAGCCAGAGGAATCAATACTTGCACAGTACCGACCACCCCAGCAATTGTCTGTCCCAAATCTGCATCCAAATTAGCAGTAACTGTCAGATTCTCGACTTTTGCCAAATCCTGAATGTAAACACCTCCATCTGAGATGATTTGGCGTTCTTTCTCGCTTTCGCTTTGCAAAATCGTCGTCACCTTCACACTGGGCTTGATATCAGCATCTGCCCGCAAATTGCGAATAGTGCGAATTGTACCGAACAACAACTCAAACTGCTGTTCCAAATCAGCATCAATTAGCGAGAGATAAGCTTCAGGATAAGTCTGCAAAGCCAAACATTCATCCTCACCTGTTTGAGTCAGAGTGTGCCAAATTTCCTCAGTAATGTGCGGCATAAAAGGATGCAGTAGTTTCAGAATCCCTTCCAGCACAAAAGCAAAAGTTTGCTGTGCCACTTTTTTAGAATTTGGTTCAGCATCCTGCTGCAAGCGAGACTTGACTAACTCAATATACCAGTCACAGAAATCGCCCCAAATAAACTCATAAAGTCCCTTCGCCGCTTCCCCCAAACCGTAATTTTCCAAACAATTGCGGCTTTGCTGCACAACTTGATTGTAGCGAGAAAGAATCCAGCGATCGCACAATTCCAAACCACCTCCCACAGAAGGACTTCCCAACTGCTGCGGGGTCTGTCCCTCCAAATTCATCATCACAAACCTGGCCGCATTCCACAACTTATTCGTGAAGTTCCGGGAAGCTTCCACCGATTTCGATTCATCAGTTTTGCGATCGTACTCCATGCGAATATTTTGACCGGCCCCAACCACTTCCTTAACCAAAGTGTAGCGCAAAGCATCAGTACCGTACTTGCCAATCAACAGCAGCGGATCGATACCGTTGTTTTTACTCTTAGACATTTTCTGACCGTTTTCATCCAACACCAAACCGTGAATGTAAACAGTATCAAAAGGCATTTTTCCAGTAAAATGTCCGGCCATCATCGTCATTCTAGCAACCCAGAAAAAGATGATATCAAAACCCGTAACCAAAGTAGTTGTCGGATAGTAAAACTCCAAATCTTTAGTTTCGTCCGGCCATCCCAGAGTTGAGAAAGGCCACAAACCAGACGAAAACCAAGTATCCAATACGTCGGGATCTCTTGCTAGCTGCACGTCATTACCAAATTTAGCCGTAGCTTTTTCCTTAGCTTCAGCTTCAGTTTTCGCAACTATAAAAGGTGTTGTATCAGTAATTTCTCCTTGGGTTTCGCTAACAGCATACCAAGCCGGGATTTGGTGTCCCCACCACAATTGTCTGGAGATACACCAATCCTTTAGCTTCACCAGCCAATCGCGATAAACCTTTGTCCATCTGTCAGGAACAAAGACTGGTGAGTTACTTTGATCTAATGCTTCTAAAGCGCGTTGAGAAAGAGGGTTTATCTTCACAAACCATTGAGTAGATAGCAACGGTTCGACCGGAACTTTGCCGCGTTCGCTGTAGGGTACTGTATGCTTGTAATCTTCTATTTTAACCAAAACCCCGTCAGTTTCTAACCGCTGCACCACATTTTTCCGGGCAACAAATCGATCTTGTCCCTGGAACTCTCCGGCATTTTCATTTAAAGTGCCGTCCTTATTCATAATGTTAATAAACGGCAAATTGTGACGCTTACCCATCTCGAAGTCATTCGGATCGTGGGCGGGTGTCACCTTGACACAACCAGTTCCGAAAGTCGGATCGACAAACTCATCAGCAATGATTGGGATTTCGCGATTCACGATCGGCAAAGTCACAGTTTTACCGATAAGATGCTTGTAGCGATCGTCCTGTGGATTCACAGCCACCCCAGTATCGCCCAACATCGTTTCCGGCCGAGTCGTCGCCACCTCCAAATAACCAGAACCGTCCGTCAAAGGATAGCGGAAATGCCACAAATGCCCGTCAACTTCCTGCTGATCTACCTCCAAATCCGACACAGCAGACTGACTAGCCGGACACCAATTCACCAAGTAATTGCCGCGATAAATCAGCCCCTCATCGTACAGACGGACAAACGCTTCTAAAACCGCAGCGGATAAGCCTTCATCCATCGTAAAGCGTTCGCGCGACCAATCAACAGACACGCCCAAACTGCGTAATTGATTAGTAATAGTATTGCCCGATTCAGCTTTCCACTCCCAGGCCCGTTCCAAGAATTTTTCTCTACCTAAATCGTGGCGAGTTTTGCCTTCTGCTTTGAGTTGCTTTTCGAGAATAGTTTGAACTGCGATGCTAGCATGATCCGTTCCCGGCAACCACAGGGTATTGCGTCCAGTCATGCGGTGATAGCGGACGAGGACATCAATCAGCGTCTCTTCAAAAGCGTGTCCCATGTGGAGACTGCCGGTGACGTTGGGCGGCGGGATGACTACGCAGTAAGGTTCGCCGCCTTTTTCGGGGTCAGCTTTGAAGGTTTGGTTGTCTTCCCAGTATTTTTGCCACTTCGCTTCGGTGGCTTGGGGGTCGTATTGGGGGGGTAGGTTTGCGGTCATGGTGGCTTGAGAGTTTGATCTTATTTAAGATTGTGCCACAGGAGAGGGAGGAGAAGAGTTTTGAACCGCAGAGGGCGCAGAGGGCGCAGAGGGAAGAGTGTGGGGAGGGTTTTGGGTTAGGATTGTGATCTAGGTTTGAGAAGAGGAGAGAGGAGAGTTGGGAGAGGAGCTTAATGAGTTGACTTATGCTGTGATTGGGGCAGCAATGGAGGTTCATAAGGAGTTGGGGCCGGGGTTTTTGGAAGCGGTATATGAGAATTCGTTGCGTGAAGAACTCTCGCGCCGGGGAATTCCTTTTCAACCTCAACCTACAGTAAATGTAACTTATAAAGGTGTTGTTGTTGGGGAAGGCAGATACGATATGCTGGTTGCCAACACTATCGTAGTTGAATTAAAGTCAGTCCAAACTATACTTCCTATCCATGAGGCTCAAGTTATATCATATCTGAAAATGACTGGTTATCCTCTCGGTCTTCTCATCAACTTTAACGTCCGCTTTTTAAAAGAAGGAATCCGCCGCCTCATCCTCTCCTAAATAAACCTCTCATCCCTCTCCTCTCTGCGCCCTCTGCGCCCTCTGTGGTTAAATCCTCTTAATATCTTTAATTATTTCACCTCCTTATAATCCACCCCATAACTCGTATCTCTCCCAGACAAATACGTAGTTTTCCCCGTTAAAGCCTCCAGAGTTTTTTTCGTTTCAGCGGAAGTAATCGAATTCAGAGGTACGCCGAACTTGGTAGCCAAGGCAGCCGCCACGCCCACACCTTGTCCTTGATAAATATTCACCGTCGCAATTCGCCCGACGGATACAGCCATACCCACATAACCGGACGATCGCCCGACAATGGCTAAATTCTTCACTTTGCTAGCTAAAGCACTTTCTATTCCGAAATTATAGACTGGCAGCGGCGGAATTCTCGCAGATAAATTCTTGACTCCGCCCCGCATATCGAAATCGTAGGAAAAACTGCCGATCGACTTTTCGGGTACTGTTCCTCCTTTGATAATCTCCTTCCCCGTCAGCGGATCTATCACATCGCGAACGTTCAAAGTTTGCCTGATATAAATCTCGTCTGGAATAAATACTCTCACATCTTTACCAGACTTTTTTTGTAGCCAGTGTTGGAGATGTGACATTTCTTTAATCATTTCAGGAGTCGGTTTTCTGCCGTTAGCTTCCATCTTCATGATTTGGTGAACTTGGTATTTAAACAAAAACCCGTTCCAGGAGAGTACATTTTTGTTATAAACGCAGACATTGCCTTTATCAAAAAAGAATCCTTTATTTTGACTAAAGGGCAGATTTCTGTCTATGTGATACGCTGCGCCTATGGCTACGCTTCTGATATCGTAGCCGTCTGTATATGGCTGATAAATCGTACTCCAGAAATTCCTCAGCCAGAATTTTGTACTAGCCGGATCTTTAGATTTCATAATGCTTTCTTTGATCTTTTTTACCAAAGACCGATTGTAGAGAATTTCATCTTCTATACTGCGGAATTCGGACATCGTTATACCTGTAATTCTCGGAACTACAGAGACAGCTAAAGTTTCATTTTTGGATTTTATATTTTGAGATTCATATCCGGTATAATAAGATAATCCGGCTTTTCTAGCCAATTCAGCGTCTTGAGTTACGTCAATAAAAGAGTTGGCTTTAATTTTTAGAGTGCTGCCTTTTACTTCGGCATATTCAATTTTTTTATCTACGACGTGGGGAGTAAGATCTGAGTTGGAAATAACTCTGACTTTTGCTGCTGAAAGCATTTGCCTGAGAGCTCGATCTGCCTTTTTTGGATCTAAGCAAGATTCGCGCGCATTGGCTTTATCTAAGAATTCCTTAAAACATTGGGCGTAGGGTTGGCGATACCAACCGGGGATTTTATCTAAATCGATGTAAGCTAAACCGCCGCGGGTGAGTAAGCCGCCCAAAGGATCTCTTCCGTAGTTCGATCGCACGATCGCAACTTTGCCCTTTGGGCCTAAAGTTTTCTTAGCCCATATCGCCGCACATATCCCCGGTACTTCATCACCATATACTACTACATCAAACTTTTGCTCCGGTGATTTTTTGGGAACTACCGGAGGCGGGCTGCTGGGTTTTTGCGGCAGATTTCCAGCGTCTAAGGTAGCACTTGCTGGGTCTCTATTTGCGATATAATTTTCTATTTCTCTGAAAACTGGATAATTAAGTAAAAGTTTTAGGGCGGCAAAGATAATTGCAATTGAAGCTAATTTCTTAAAAGTAGAGAGCATTCAGTTGACTCGT
The DNA here is from genome assembly GCF_036701035.1 of Microcoleus sp. Pol7_B2. Lineage (NCBI taxonomy): Bacteria > Bacillati > Cyanobacteriota > Cyanophyceae > Oscillatoriales > Microcoleaceae > Microcoleus > Microcoleus sp. Pol7_B2. The sequence continues at coordinate 86,687 of NZ_JAUBQB010000013.1, forward strand.
TTGTAAATTTGCATTACCTGAAAGCACAGTTCAGGGTTGACGGAATTGAATATAGCACGTTTAGATAATTTCGACACAAGTTTAAATTTTCCGGCAACTGTTGTTAGAGGTTTTGCCAGTGTTACTGGTTTGGCAGGGCAATTGATGAGGGTAAGGATGGGGGGTGCGATCGTACTTTATGGCTCCCGACTTTCCCAGCCGCTTGTAATGTGATACTGAGAGGGAAGTAAGGGCGAGATAGCCACCCAAATCATTGACTCAGTAGTAAATTTATATCAAACTGAGGTATGGCGGTAACTTAAGGAGGTACAAAAAAGTGACAGAAGAAACACAGGTGACAATTGAAGAGATTGACGAAACATCCCCCCATTTAGAAACAGTTATAGCCCTAGGTGATGCCAATAAAAAAACTCTGGGTTTTTTTACAGAAGGTGCTTTTCGCGAAAGTGCTAGAGATCGGGTGATACTTATAGCACTCAATCCTCAAAAGAATTGCATTGGCTATCTGCTTTACCGACCAGTGCGTCGCCGCAACATTATTGTTATCGTTCATCTCTGCGTCGATCCTGCATATCGCGGTCGGGGTGTTACTAAACAGCTAGTCAATTCCCTCAGCCAAAAAACTCAGAATTTTTATGGAATTCAACTCAAATGCCGTCGCGATTATGGAATAGATAGAATGTGGGAAACACTGGGCTTTATTCCTCTCAACGATCGGCCTGGAAGAAGTAAGGAGGGTAAACTGCTTACTCTTTGGTGGTTGGATCACGGTCATCCAACTATATTTTCTCAAACTGCTGCACAACAACTTGAGTCTAAAATTTGTGCTGTTATTGATACAAGTATTTTTTTAGAATTGCACGGTAATGAAGATATTGAAAGCGCGGAATCAGACTCTCTACTTGCTGACTGGTTACAAGATTATTTGGAATTGTGTATTACCGATGAGATTTATAAGGCAATAAATGCGATCTCTGATGTCCATCTCCGAAAGCGTAAACGCCTGTTAGGGGAGACTTTTACTAAAATCCACTGCGAGCGGCAGGCTTTTGAAACAAAATTGCAGTCTCTCAATCGTCTAATTTCCAGTATCAATCTTGATGAAATAAACGAAGCATTAGTTCGTCAATTAGCACAAGCTATTGCTGCTGATTACTTAATTTTTTTAACTCGCGACCTCAAAATATTAGCTTTAGCAGATGCGGTATATGAAAACTTTAGTTTAGCAATTATGACTCCTACAGATTTAATTGTTAAACTGGATGATGTTCGCCGAGATACTCAATATCAACCAGTAAGGTTTGTCGGCATACAGAATCTCACGATTCAACTAATTGATAGCAAATTTGATAAGTTACTATTAACTAACTGTTTTTATGCGGTTGATAGGCGCGAAAAAGTAGCCGATTTTCAGAGAAATCTGCGCCAGATTATTTCCAATCCCGATAAATTTAAGTGTCATGTCGTTTTAGATGGTGAAAATCAACCCCTTGCTTTAATTGCCTATTGCCAACAGAAAAATCACGAATTAGAAGTTACAATGCTCGGAGTTAAACGCGGTGTTCTAGCAGCGGCCCTTGCACGGTACTTACTGTTCCACTCCATATCAGTTTCAATAAAAGAAAACAGGCAATTTACGAGAATTATTGACCATTATCTCGATGAAATTGTTATACAAGCTATTCAAGAAGATGCTTTTGTTCGAGTTAATAATGGGTATTTAAAAGCCAATCCGCCTGTAGCAGAAACAGCAGTAGATATGTCTAAAAAACTGGCAAACCTAGCCCAAATAGGGGAAGAATATAATTTTTGCATGAAAATTGCAGAGACCCTTAAGACTCCCGAATTAATTCAAGATATAGGAACGATGGCAGAGCTTGAACGTCGCCTTTGGCCTGCTAAGATTATTGATGCTGACCTCCCTACTTTCATGATTCCCATTCAACCCAGATGGGCAAAAGACTTATTCGATGAAGAGTTAGCTAAGCAGTACCTTTTTGGCTCTCAAATTGAGCTAGCGCTAAAACGGGAACTTGTATATTATAGAAGCAAGTGGGCTAATGGTGGCCTCAGACCGGGTGTTATTGGTAGAATTTTATGGTACGTCAGCTCCAATTCATCATTTACTCTGGGGACAAAAGAGGTTAAAGCTTGCTCTAGACTAGAGGAAGTTATCATAGACAAGCCGGACAAACTATATCGACAATTTCGCAGCTTAGGAGTGTACGAATTAAAAGATTTAATGAAAATAGCAAAAGACGAAGCAAACGCAGATATCATGGCGCTCAGATTCAGCCACACTCAGCTTTTCACTAACCCATTGACATTAAATAGAATTCAGGGAATACTGGGTAAGCAGACAACGGTTCAAAGCGTATTTAGGATTTCAAAAACTGATTTTGGAATAATCTACAAAGAAGGAACCGAGACCTAGAATTAGGACAATTACAAATGTCAAATATCTTATTATTCTCTATTCGTCCCGAGTACGCAACTAAAATATTCAACCATACAAAAACAGTTGAACTGCGCCGAGTTCGACCTCGACTTTTGAATGAAGGAGATCTAGTGGTAATCTATGTTTCATCTCCCGAAAAAGCTGTAGTTGGTTCCTTCAATGTGGATAATATTGTTGAAAAACCGATTGCAGATCTTTGGGAGGAAGTTGAAAACATAGCAGGAATTAGCCATGAAGAATTTTATGATTATTACAAAGGTGTAAAAGTAGGTGTAGGCATCTTTTTAAAAGATATTCGTAGGTTTAGTCAGCCAGTAGAGTTACATCGTTTAAGAAACAACTTGCCTAACCTTAAACCGCCACAGAGTTTTCGATACCTGACAGCTAAGCAGTTTAACATTGTCAATTCATTAGGAGAAAGTTAGACAGGAAGTGTTGCTGAAAAATATTAAATAATGGAGAGTTTTTGAGAAGAGGATGGAAGCGAAAAAAAAGGCTGAGTTTATCAAACTATTTCAAGAATTTGTCAATTCATATCCATACACTCCCGATGGGTTGCGTCACACAGCGGCTTACCAGGAGCAGCGTCAGCAGGGGCGTCGAAATTTTGAAGTGATCGCTGCTGCTGCTGAGTCTGGAGAAGATGTGACTGAATCTATAATGTTGAAACTTCTACCTTACGAAGACTCTCCTACTAATCGACAAAGGGGAGCCTGGATTCATATTAATCCGTGCATAATAAAAGGGTTATTATGGAATTCAAACTCGTATAAAAAATTGTCATTAATAGCGCCAGTAAGAATGGCCGAATTAATTTTTTATTTAGTCTGCTCTTGTAACGACGATCCGAGTCAGCTATATTCGGCCTGTAGAGAGTTTTCAGAAGAAATGCGCGTCTCCTTGTTCGGCGAGATAGGAATGCTAACGCCTATCCTCAATGCTCTCCGTCCCGATGAGTTTCTCGCGATTAATGACAAGTCAGTACAGGCTATTAACTATTTCGCCAATACTTCGTACAGCAAACAGCTAATAGACTACTCCTATGCTAACTTAACCGGACACAAGCTGATCAAAGAATTAACTAAAGAAATGCACCAGACTGGCGTTCCATCTATCCGAGAGGACGATGTATTTGATATGTTCTGCCACTGGCTTGTAGAGAGAAAAAAATATGACTTTCCTAGTAACGAAGTGCCATCAGTAGATGAGGCAATTGTGTTTGAATACGCTGTAGAAGAAGTAGAGTTGCAACCGGAATATCTTTTGAACCAATGTGCCGAAGAAACTGGCTTTGACGAAACAAAACTAAAGCGCTGGATACGCACCATCCACCGCAAACAACAAGCCATCTTACAAGGCCCGCCCGGAACCGGAAAAACCTTCCTAGCTGAAAAACTCGCCCAACACTTAATCGGTGGCGGTGACGGCTTTTCAGACACGATCCAATTTCATCCAGCTTATACTTATGAAGACTTTATTCAAGGCATCCGCCCGCAAAGTCAAGATGGGCAATTAACATATCCCATAGTTCCCGGCAGATTCCTCGAATTTTGCACCAAAGCTGAGTCTTGTCAAGACATTTGTGTTCTGATTATTGATGAAATTAACCGTGCAAATTTATCTCAGGTATTTGGAGAGTTAATGTATTTGCTTGATGACCGCGATCGCACCGTTAAATTAGCCAGTGGCGAAGAATTTAGAATCCCTACAAATGTCCGAATTATCGGCACAATGAATACAGCAGACCGTTCTATTGCCTTAGTCGATAACGCACTCCGCCGCCGCTTCGCATTCATTCCCGTCTATCCAAACTATGAAGTGCTGCGACAGTATCACGACAGAGAGGAAACAGGTTTTCCAGTTGATAAATTAACTAGCATTCTAGAAGATGTCAATCGAGGAATTAACAATAAACACTATGAACTAGGTATCTCTTTCTTTTTGACAAAAACCTTAGCTGAAGATATCCAAGATATTTGGCAAATGGAAATTGAGCCATACCTCGAAGAATACTTCTTTGATAGCCTGGAAAAAATGGATGAGTTTCTCTGGGAAAATATCAAGACAAAATTGGGCTATTGACAATCTAACGCCGTCATTAACGCCGATACGGTGGCGTTACTGCATCCACCACAATTATGAAACCAGAATCCCGCCGAATTATCGAACTTACAGAATATCAATTAGCAACTTTTGACCAAGACTCAATCCCCGAATCAGTAGGACAGAAAATATACCATAATTATGCCAAGGAAATCGAGATAGAATTTCCCAACTTTAAAACAAAATATCAATGGCACTTAAAATCTAAAGGCAGAGTTGGCAACATTCCCATCACTCCAGAATTTCACATCGCCATCCGCCCCAAGGTTCCCATAAACAACCTCTTCGGAATGCTTGATTATGCCTACAACCTGAAGATAAAATTTCCGCAAGGCTCGATTCAGTGCCAATTTTTAGAACAAGTTTACGAGACATTAGCTAACATTCTTGCCCATAAAATCCTAGAACGCTGTCGCAAAGGATTATATCGCGATTACTTATCCAAAACAGAAAGACTCGCCTACATTCGCGGCCGCGTCGATTTGCGGTCAGCCCTGCAAAAACCTTGGGATGTTAAACTAAAATGCCACTACAACGAACAAACAGGCGACATCGAAGACAATCAAATACTCGCTTGGACACTATTCATCATTGGCCGCAGCGGTTTGTGCGGTGAATCTGTTTCATCCACTGTGCGAAAAGCCTTTCACGCACTCCAAGGATTTGTTACATTAAAACCTTTTAAATCTGAAGCTTGTATTGATAGAAATTATCACCGTTTGAATCAAGATTATCAACTTTTACACGCCTTATGTCGATTCTTTTTAGATAATACAGGGCCGAGTCACGAAAGTGGCGATCGCGAAATGCTCCCTTTTCTCATAGACATGGCTAATTTATATGAACAATTTGTCGCTGAATGGCTCAAAGCAAATACACCAAAAGGCTTTTTTGTCAAACAACAACACCGAGTCACCCATGACCAAAACTATTACGATCGGATTGACTTACTCCTAGGCGATAGTGAAACAAAAAAAGTCCAATACGTCCTCGATACAAAATACAAAGCTCCCGATAAAGTAGCCAATAATGACATTCATCAAATAGTTGCTTACGCAAATGCCTTAAAGTGCCAAAATGCAATTCTCGTCTACCCGCAAGACCTCAAACAGCCACTAGACATAAAATATGACGATATCCGAGTTCGCAGTCTAACTTTTTCCCTAAATAGCGACCTCCATGAAGCAGGAAAAACCTTCTTAACCTCTCTACTTCCAAACACCCTCCCCTAACTCTACTCTGCGCCCTCTGCGCCCTCTGCGGTTCATTTATCCACAAAAAAAGAGGCGCAATTGCGCCTCCCAAATCTTTCATGTCTGCGTTTTAAACACTAACAGCCACTTTCGCTTCTTTTGCAGTCAACTTCTCGTAAGTCGCCCGCATCTTCAATCCGACTAACACTTGGAACAAACCAGTTCCATTGTTAGAACCAGGATATTCGCGGTGCTGGAGTAACAGGTGAGTTAACTCGCCTTCATACTTCGCAGAAGTTTTGCTCAAATGGCTTTCGATGTAAATAACTTCTTCGAGATTCTCGAATTGACCATCTACTTCCAAAATCGAGACTTCGTGACCGTAGAAAGCATCAGGCCCGTAGTACATCTTAATTCCGGGATAAGAACAAGTCAGCTTGCGGCCGCAAGGAACCCAGTTAATTGTTGAACCTTCGTCAAACAAATACGCAGGCTCAAAATTGGCGATGCCTTCGCGCTGGATCATCTGCACGCGCAGAACCTTCCGCTCCTTGTCATCTTTGATCAAGTTGGTCGGCAACACTTGAATTACCACATCAGCATATTGCTTTTGCGGGTCGATGTAGGCCGTAAAATCGGGTTTGCGAGCATTGATCGCAAACAGCACGTCTTCGTAACGGTGGCCCCGTTCCGCCATGTCGCGCTGGATTTTCCAAGCAATTTTTACCTCGTCGCTGATGTCGAGGTAGACGCTGAAATCGAGGAGCGATCGAACTCGCTCGTCGTACAGGGGATGCAGCCCCTCAATCACAATCACGTGATTCGGCTCAACCCTTTCGGGCGGGTCGATCATACCGGTTTCGTGGTTGTAAATCGGCTTGTCGATCGCGTGACCTTCTTTGAGCGCCTTCATTTGCTCTGCCATCAGGTCAAAATTGTTCGCTCTGGGGTCAAGGGCTGTAATCCCTGTTTCCTTGCGCTGCTTGCGATCGAGACTGTGATAGTCGTCAAGGCAGATTACAGTCACGAAATCTTCCCCGAACAAATCTGTCAATCGGCGTAAAAAAGTAGATTTTCCGCATCCGGAATCTCCGGCAACGCCAATTAAAACCACGCGATCCGGCTTACTGGTCATAGTTTCCCTCTAACAAAATCACTGTTTACTAACTAACTCAAGTCTAGATTCCACAAAATTTCAGCCCGCAGGTAGCGGCAAGCAGGCTTTGTGCTGCTGTGCTACCCCGAGACGATCGAGTTCTCACCAGCATACAGCAGTGAGTTGACTGCCTGCCCGGGCAGACCCAAGCAATCTTCAAGGCAAGTAATTAATACTAACTTTAGTGGTTAATCTTACCAGAAGGCGTTCGCCCCCTACAAGCTCAACCTCATTAAACTGCTCGAATCTTCCTTTCTCTGGTGGGGCGCTCCCCAAATCAGAAGGACTTAGCGGGGCAGATCCCCCGATCGGGTAAAATATTGGCAGTACGCAGACAACAATAGCTATAGGTCAACAGCCGAACGCAATAGGGCTCGGTGAGCGCGGCGTTCGGCTAGTAGGGATTTGATACGCGAGCGATCGCAACTTCAACACTCCCGCCGGCGTGGCGAGGCCCAAAAATTGGCGCGGCCAATTAGTCCCGATGGCCTTAAGAAAAAAGTAAATTGAGTCTAACGTCACATTCTCTTTCTTTATAACTCTGTATCGTGAAGGACAAGCAACAAATGTACAGCCCAAGCATATCTGGTGTGGCGGCCAACTCAGAATCAGGCAGCCGCATCTTTGTTTACGAAGTGGAGGGTATGCGTCAGAGCCAAGCAACTGACCAAATAAGTAACCCGATTCGCCGTAGCGGCAGCGTATTTATCTCCGTACCCTACGAGCGCATGAATCAGGAAATGCGCCGGATTGCTCGGATGGGTGGAAGAATTGTCAGCATCCGCCCCTCAAACAGCGCTCCCGAAACAAATGGCAAAGTCGCACCAGAAGCAGGGCTACAGAGTCAGAAATCTGGAGAAGAAACTAAGCCCATGACTCAAGCCAAGGAAAAAGTTCAGGTTCCTGTTAACCTCTACAAGCCGGCCAATCCCTATATTGGTAAGTGCATTTCTACAGAAGAATTGGTCAAAGAAGGCGGCGAGGGTACAGTCCGTCACGTCAAATTTGACATTTCTGGAGGCAATTTGCACTATCTCGAAGGTCAAAGTATCGGGATTATTCCCGATGGTACGGATAAAAACGGCAAGCCTCACAAAATTCGGCTGTATTCGATCGCCTCCACCCGTCACGGAGACGATGTAGACGACAAAACAGTCTCTCTGTGCGTCCGCCGCCTAGAGTACAAAAGCCCAGAAACCGGCGAAAAAGTCTTTGGTGTTTGTTCAACTTTTCTCACCGGTTTGCAACCTGGAGATGATGTCAAAATCACCGGCCCCGTAGGCAAAGAAATGCTGTTGCCCGACGACGAGGAAGCCACCGTGATTATGATGGGTACCGGTACGGGTATTGCTCCTTTCCGGGCTTATTTGTGGCGGATGTTTAAAGAAAACAACCCCGATTACAAATTCAGAGGTTTAGCTTGGTTGTTCTTTGGAGTTGCTTACACTCCCAACATTCTTTATAAGGAAGAGTTGGAGCAATTGCAGCGCGAGTTCCCCGATAATTTCCGCTTGACTTATGCAATTAGCCGCGAGCAAAAGAATGCTGACGGCGGCAAGATGTACATTCAAAACCGGATTCAAGAGAACGCAGACCAATTGTGGGAATTGGTTCAAAAGCCGAATACTCACACTTATATCTGCGGTTTGAAGGGTATGGAAGGCGGAATTGATGAGGGAATGTCGGCCGCGGCTGGCAAGTACGGCGTTGACTGGGCTGCCTATCAAAAACAGTTGAAGAAAGAGCACCGTTGGCACGTTGAAACTTATTAATGTGTTACCTGATTTAATCTGATTTGTAGGGTGGGCTGGGCTCGCCCTACAATTGTTTTTATGGCAATTGTATCCGACTTGTAATATCATTTCCGGTTACACCGGAATAATGTTGACGGTTCAGTGTTCACTGTTGACAGTGAACACTGAACACTGAACCGTCAACAGTGAATAGTGAACTCGAATTTACTATTCACTGTTGACGGATTTGATATAAGGTAGGGAATGCGTACCCTACAATACTATTTTCATTGATCCGGTACGCCAATAGCCTACAATGGTTGTGGCTTAATTGAGTTTCTACGGGTCAAAGTCGTGGCTTTCAAAATTGGTTTGTTAGGTTTGGGTACAGTTGGCGCGGGAACAGCAGAGATTTTGCTCTCCCCAGACGGCCGCCATCCGCTGTTGCAGGAATTGGAAATCTATCGGGTGGGAGTGCGCGATATTTCTCGAACTCGGTCTTTACAATTGCCAGAAAATGTGCTGACAACTGACCTAGAAGCGATCGCAACTGACCCGGAAATTGATATTGTAGTAGAACTGATTGGTGGATTGGAACCGGCGCGATCGCTCATTCTGCAAGCTATTGCCAGCGGCAAGCACGTCGTCACTGCCAACAAAGCAGTTATCGCCCGCTACGGGAATGAAATCTTCGAGGCCGCCAACAAAAAAGGCGTTTACGTAATGCTAGAAGCTGCTGTCGGCGGCGGCATTCCGGTCATTCAAAGCCTCAAACAATCTTTAGGTGCAAACCGCATTAAAACTGTCACCGGCATCGTCAACGGCACAACTAATTACATCCTGACGCGGATGCAAACAGAAGGTGCAGACTTTGCCGAAGTGCTCGCCGACGCTCAGCAATTAGGTTATGCTGAAGCTGACCCCACAGCAGATGTAGATGGATTAGATGCTGCCGATAAAATTGCTATTTTAGCCTCGCTAGCTTTTGGCGGACGCATCAAATTAGCAGATGTTCACTGCGAAGGTATTAGAAAAGTTAGTGCGGCTGATATTAACTACGCCGACAAGCTGGGATTTGTGATTAAATTGTTGGCTATTGCTCAAGAAACCTCCCGCTACAATGGCAAGCAAGCGGAGGGAGAAAGCGAACTGCTGTCAATTCGAGTGCATCCAAGTTTTGTGCCGAAAACTCATCCGCTGGCGAGTGTTAACGGGGTTTACAATGCAATTTTAGTCGAAGGAGAGCCGATCGGGCAATTGATGCTGTACGGGCGCGGCGCCGGTGCGGGCCCAACAGCTAGCGCCGTAGTATCCGACATAATGAATGTGGCGGCCATCCTGAAAACCGAAACTGTTCCGATTCCCCATCCTTTGCTGAGTTGCAGTCACCAACACTACTGCAAAATTGCTCCGATGCAGGAACTTGTTACTCGCTTTTATGCCCGTTTTCTGACGCGCGATACTCCGGGGGTAATTGGCAAACTCGGCACTTGTTTCGGCAACCACAAAGTTAGTTTGGAATCTGTTGTGCAGACGGGAATTCGCGGCGATTTAGCAGAAATTGTCGTCGTAACTCACGATGTTAGGGAAGGGAATTTTCAACAAGCACTCGATGAAATTCGCGCGCTGGAAGCAGTCGATAGTATTGCTAGCACGTTGCGAGTTTTGTAAAAGTGATTTGGTAGGGTGGGTTTCACATACAATATTTGCTAATCATTGACAATATCTAAAACCCGCCCTCTCTCTCACCCAACGGTAAATGTCATGTAGATTTTTGCCATTTGATACAAGTAAAAGTTACTTGAGATTATTCGTTGTGCGGTGGCGGGTTTAGGTAGATTTTTTTTACTTATTAAAGATTGTTGGTAAAACCGGCGGCTACGCGATAATGAAAGGAACAGAATTCGATTTTGTCGATCGCCAAACGGGAAGGCACTTGCTAGATTCCCTGTATGAAAAGTTTGCAAAACCCCAACTGCACGATACTTTTAAACCCAATAATCCTTCAATTTACATTCGGCACGAAGAAGGGCAAGTGATTGATGGAAATTATATCATAAAAAAAGTGTTTGAAGACTCTCGCACTGGTTTTTATGCTGAAATTCGCCTCCCCATTTCTGGCAATAACCCGCCTGTTTTAGTGATTCGCGGCTACGGTTCTTGGTATCCTTTCGAGCGCGTTTTGGAAGATACGCCAGATGTATTTATGGCCAAACTAGAACGTCAGTTAAAATCGGCGCAAACTGTGGGTGTTATTGATTGGATAAAGCAGCAATTTCACAGCGGGAATCCGCCAGATATTATCGGAGAAAGTTTGGGCGGCAAAGTTGCTCAGCAAATAGCAGCAAAATACCCGGATTATATTAGATCCACTGTAATTTTTAATTCTTTGGGCGTTTCGGAAAAGTTAGCTAAAACTTCCACGGCTAAGAATGTTTTTCACTATTTTACTTTAGGCGAAAGGTATGCTTTCTGGGCAAATGAAGGCGATTACATACCGGGAACGATTTTTGTGATTTCCCAGAAAGGCAACAACTGTTGTTATAAAATCGAAGAGGCGATCGTCCGAATGGCGCGTTTTGAAGGCAAGTTTCTCAAAAGACGCGCGATTGTGGCAATATTGGCTCAGTTGCTTTTGGTAAATAGACACAATGCGATCGTCCTCAACAAGCGACGGCCAGTAGTCGTTGAGATCGATCGCACTCAATTGCAAATTTTCCGAAAAAAGCGCTTTGTTTAAACTCAGACAGAATGGCTTCAGGCCGCAGATGGCTGATTTTCCCGCGCTGCGACGGCGAGAACCAGACAAAGTGCTGCGATCGCTTTTTCCCATTCTTGCTTTACAGCGGTGGGTTGAACTTCATCAAAGGCGCTAACTAAACGAGGTATCGCTCGTTCTAATGCCTGTCTGGGAATTGATTTGTGCAGATCGACTAAACGAGTTAAACTTTCTTGATTCTTCAAAAAACCGATTACCCATTTCGTAGTATGAGCGGGACTCTCAGGGACGTTTTTAATTCCTAGTTCTGTTTGCAACCAGTCGTAAAAAGGCGGCAGCTTTTGAGCTAAAACAGTTCCAGCAGTTGGCAAAGTTTCTTTGAGCAAACCACTATCCAGACTTCCCAAGACTTGATTGAATTCTGGTGAATCGAGCAAGCTGGTTAATGGCAGTGAAAGCAGGGCTTCAGAAGCGTCAGGGGATACATTTAAAGTCCGCGAAAATGTTTGCAGCATTGGAAAGTCTCTGGTATTGATGACTTTTTTAGCCTAACAATCACGCGAATCAATGAATATGAGCTACCTCATATTAGCAAAATTGTAATATCTCGATCGCCAAAGAAGCCTCTAAATCTAGCTGCGTGCCTCTGCGGTTAATAATTTGCCATTAAATATTCTACACAAATTCTCCCTTAGCAACCATCACCACCTTACCACCCACCAAAACTGCTATTTTCCCTTCATTTTTGGCGGCTTTTAATAACAGCAAAGAAGGTCGATCGATTTCATAACCCTGCTCAACTCTTACATCAATCTTTGCTTCCCCATAATAATCATGTTCTACCAAATATCCAGCCAAGCAGCCGTTAGCACTGCCAGTCGCCGGATCTTCAGGAATTCCTAATGAATGGGCAAAAACTCGCACGCTTAAATCATTAATGTCGCTGTAACTTTCTGGGCAAAATATCAAAATTTCTTTTGCTTCCATTGTATTAACTAGCTCAAAATATTTATCTAAGTTGACTTGAGCTTTTTTGAGCGAGGCGAGAGTTTTTAAGGGGACAATTATAAAGGGTACTCCCGTAGAAACTTCTTGAATGGGGAAGTTGGTATCAATTTCATCGGGTGCTAAATTCAGGACATTTACCAGAGTCTCGGCTGATAAAACTTGACCAAAACTAGGCGCGTTTTGTCGCATCCACAAAATATCTGCCGATTCATTGTGGTAATTAAATGTAACTGGAATTTGACCGACGGCGAGATTGAGAATTACTCGATCGACCTTTTCGCGAATAATCTCTTGCTGCAACACAAACGCAGTGCCCAAAGTCGGATGACCCGCAAAGGGCAATTCCTTCTTGGGCGTGAATATCCGCACGTCATAGCCGCCATCTCGCGGATCGGGCGATCGAATAAACGTAGTTTCTGAATAATTGATTTCCCTCGCTATCAGCAGCATTTGGGCCTCAGATAGTTCGGCAACTCCCGCACCCCAAAATACAGCTAGTTGATTGCCAGCATATTTTGACTCGGCAAACACGTCAACTATATAAAAATTCATAATTATGCCTTTGGTAAAAGTCGATAACTGATATTTTACATCCAGCGTTACAAAGCAGATTTATTTTATCGATAGAGTCACCGCGACGATTTGACGATTTGACGCAGTTTAAAGAAGTGCTTAGAATTGGAAAGATATAGAGAAACAGGGATTTGTAAGAATTTGTTGAGGGATTTGTAACGATGAGTGAGTTTAAACAAAAGTTAGGGGAAATGTCGCGGGAAAAGCGACTTTATACTTTAGAAACTCTGCCAAGGCATTTAGTAGAGAGTGGGCAAGGGGAAAAGCTGTACCAGTTGTTAACGGATTTCGATTTTATGGAGGCGAAACTGGATGAGTTGGGGCTTCAATCGTTAATTGAGGATTATGATTTAGCGATAGATTCTCAATTGTTGGATGGGCCGGAGCAAAGTCAAACTTATCTCTACTGGATTCAACAGGTACTTCACAGGTCAGCGCCAATTTTGGAAAGGGATAAAACGCAATTAGCAGGTCAATTATGGGGGAGATTGCTTGCTTTTGAAAAGCCTGAGTTTCAGAGGATGTTGGAACAAGCCAAGCAGTCGAAAAATAGTCCTTGGCTGCGGCCTTTGAGGTGGAATTTAATAGTGGGGCCATGTTGGCGTAACCTCGCGGGCCATTATTTCGGGGTACAAGCAGTGGCGATCGCACCCGACGGCAAACGAGCAATTTCGGCTTCATCGGATAAAACCCTTAAAATCTGGGACACAGACACTGGCATAGAACTGAGAACTCTCACCGGTCATACTGGCCCGGTAAGGGGTGTCGCGATCGCACCGGATAGCCGGACAGCGATTTCGGCTTCAGACGATAACACCCTAAAAATCTGGGACATCGAGACAGGTAGAGAACTTCAAACCCTCACCGGTCATACTAACTCGGTAAGGGGAGTCGCGATCGCGTCCGACGGTCTGACAGCGATTTCGGCTTCAGACGATAACACCCTAAAAATCTGGGACTTAGCCAGTGGCAGCGAACTGAGAACGCTCACCGGTCATAGTAACTTTGTAAGGCGAGTCGCGATCGCACCCGACGGTCTGACAGCAATTTCGGCTTCAGACGATAACACCCTAAAAGTCTGGAATTTGCTCAGCGGAACCGAACTGAGAACTCTCACCGATACTGGCTATGTATATGCAGTGGCGATGGCACCAGACGGCTTCATAGCGATTTCGGTTCCACAACTTAACACGCTGAAAATTTGGGACACAGACACCAGCAGGGAACTTCAAACCCTCACCGAGGATTTTAGCTTTGTACAGGCACTCGCGATCGCACCCGACGGCAAACGAGTAATTTCGGCTTCATCGGATAAGACCCTAAGAATCTGGGATCTGGCTAGCGGCAAAGAAATTGCTAGTTTCACCGGAGATAATTGGTTTGATTGCTGTGCGATCGCGCCTGATGGGGTGACAGTGGTAGCGGGGGGTCTACCGGGCACCGTGCATTTCCTGCGATTGGAGGGAGTTAGCGGCGGGGGATAGGAGTTTTAAGTGCGATGGAGTCTTCAATCGGCTTTCGTCGGGTTTTGTTTGACAAGACGCGGTTTCAACCGCCCGGCGCGAGCGAAAAAAGTCGGTTCATAGGCGATCGCGTATAAAATCAGAATAAAAACATAGGAGTAATCGCCGTGAGCATCACGACTGTAAAATGGACGGTTGCAGACTACCACCGCATCATTGCAGCCGGCATTCTGGAACGGCGAAATGCTGAATTAATAGATGGAGAAATAATCGAAATAGCTCCCGAAGGAGAATCTCATGCTTACTCTAGCGATGAGGCTGGAGAGTACCTAATTTATTTGCTGGGCGATCGAGCTAAAATCCGCCAAGGTAAACCGATTATCTTGCCGCCAAGCAACTCCGAGCCACAACCCGATATCGCTGTAATTCAACGTTTGGGACAAGATTACCGAGAACATCATCCCTATCCAGAAAACATCTTTTGGCTGATAGAATACTCGGATTATACTCTGAGCAAAGACTTGGGAATCAAAAGCAAGATTTACGCGGAAGCCGGCATTTCTGAGTATTGGGTTGTCAATTTGCAAACTATGGAATTAATAGTATTTCGAGAGCCTACCAATGAAGGATATCAATCGAGAGAAACTCTGACTCAGGGTAATATTAATCCGCTGGCTTTTCCTGATATTGCAGTTTCGGTCGCTCGAATATTAGGGGCTTAGGTAAATAGGACTTACGCAAAGAAACCGGATTTTCTTGTTACCAGGCAGAGCCTGGTAACACAGATCCAGAGGCTCCGCCTCGCTATTTCAAACAGCGAATTGCTTCCAACATTCCCCTGGCTTTATTCAGCGTTTCTTCGTACTCCATATCTGGGTTAGAATCAGCCACCAAACCAGCACCTGCTTGCACAGAAACCGAATGTTTATCGCCTCCTTGAGAACGAACAACCATAGTCCGAATGGCGATCGCACTATTCAATTGTCCCTCAAAATCATAATACCCGTAAACCCCAGAATACGGCCCCCGGCGGCAACCTTCCAACTCGTGTACAATCTCCATCGCCCGAATCTTCGGAGCACCGCTAACCGTACCCGCCGGAAAACCAGCTTTCAACAAATCCCAAGCAGTCTTATCCTCAGCCAATTCTCCCACCACATTGCTCACAATGTGCATGACGTGAGAATAACGCTCAATTTCCATTAATTCGTCAACTTTTACAGTACCGTTTCGGCAAACTCTTCCTAAATCGTTCCTGCCCAAATCAACTAACATGACGTGTTCCGCAATTTCTTTCGGATCTTGCAGCAATTCAGCAGCCAAAGCATCATCTTCTTGAGGAGTTTTACCCCTGCGGCGAGTGCCCGCAATCGGTCGCAAAGTTGCAATTTTTTTGCCATCAGCAGTATTTTCCGCCTTCACCATAATCTCGGGACTCGAACCGATAATCTGCCAATCTCCGAAATGAAAATAAGCCATGTACGGAGAAGGATTTATCAGACGCAAAGATCGGTAAAGTGCAAAAGAATCGCCACTGTATTCAGCCTCTAGTCGCTGCGAAATAACTACTTGAAAAATATCTCCGGCTTTGATATAATCCTTAGCCTTTAATACATTGGCACAATACTTTTCACGGGTAATATTGCTCGTGTAAGCCAATTCTGTATTTCCGGTTGTGGAACGGGAATCTTGCCCGTTATTGGGAGGTGTCCATTCTATGAGAGTAGATTGCCGGGACAGCGGCGATTGCAGCTTCTGAACTAACTTACCAACCCGATCGCACGCTTGCTGATAAGCGTCAGCCAAATCAACGCCAACCTCGCGCAAATCCGCATAGGCGACGGCCCAAATTTTCCGCTTCACCTGGTCGAAAATCAGCAAATTATCCACCTGCATCCACAATCCATCCGGCAAATCATTCTCGCTTGCTGGATGCACGGGAACTCGCGGTTCTATCCACTTAATTAACTCGTAACCCCAAAAACCAAATAACCCGCCAATTCCCGGCGGCAACTGCGGCAATTTCACCGGTTGATAAGACTCCAAGCATTCAGTTAAAGCTACAAACGGATCGCCCGTAAATACTTTTTCGGAACCGTCACGGTAAACTTGAGTTGTGCGAGATCCCCTTGCCTCCAAAATCCACAACGGATCGCACCCTAAGAAACTATAACGCCCAAGTTTTTCCCCACCTTCCACCGACTCCAGCAGAAAACTGTAAGGTTGACCGGCACAAACCCGATACCACGCAGACACCGGCGTATCCAAATCAGCAACCCATTCTTGATACACGGGTACAAAATTGCCTTGTTTCGCCAGTTCCGAAAATTGTGAGAAATCGGGGAATATCATATATATCAGAAGGGAGAAGGAAGAAGGAAGAGGGAAGAAGGAAGAAAGAAGAAGGAAAATGGAATCCTGGCAATAATTTCAGCGATTAAAAGCGTCCTAACCGTCTTGGGTTCAATAAACAAAAGACGGAAAGCAACAGCCATGAGGCTGCTGGTACTCGCCAACTGCCATCACCGCCATCGGTTTGAGCGCGCGCAGCCCCTCTTGCAAACACCAGCGAAACAAACTTGCGTAACGCACCGGCAAGTGGAAAGAAACCTGTGCTTCGGAGTTCGACGCGGCCGCCCCCAACAGTAAAGCCTGCATATCCGCTTCAGTTTCTGCGACGCTGTGGCTCAAAGCCGACACCGCACAAGTATAAGCCACAATCCGACCTTGTTTGCAAGCAACCCAAGGAGAAAAGAAATTCAGGGCGTACTCAATATCGCTAGTTCGATCGCACCTGTATAATTTCTTGCACAAAGCCGCACATTCACCAACATCCTCACTAGCCATCGCCCGAACCTCAAACCCATTCTGTGGCTGGCTGCGAAACTTCCCCTCCATTAACACGAAAGGTTCCTTCACCTCAAAACCCAATGAAGCGTACAGCGACAGCGACGCCATATTAAAAGATTCTTGAACCAAACGGATACCCACAGCGTTCTGTCCCTGTTCCAGCAAAGCTTTCATGATTTGCCGTCCCGTGCCGCGGCCCTGAAAAGTGCGATCGACACTGACGGGCCCGATACCGCGAATCGGGCTGCGTTCGTCCATAAACCCGCAGCCGACAACCGCACCCTCGCTGTCGGCTACTATGTCAAAAAACAACGGACTTTCGATCAGAAGACCAATAATTTCAGTTGAAAACTCCAGCGTCGGAAAATCTGTAGGGAATTGATGGCGATCGGAAATACATTTAAAAGCTTCATAATTAATGCGAGCGCAAACATCGATATCAGAAGGCTGCGCTCGCCTGATTGCGACATTCATTATTAATTTAACGATTAACTTTTAATAAGATTTGAAGTTTGCAGTAGTATTTTGGCGCTGCGGGCTTAGCCTCCCGCGCCAGAATACTACTGCAAAAACAAGTTTACAAGCTGAGCCTTACAGGGAATATTACCTATGTTTTGCTCAGCCATGAACTCATTGTCTAAGGATCGAAAGTCTTCTTACCGCTGAACTTGAGCTTAGCCGGATTTGGATTGCTGCCAATATTGCGGTCAATCTTACCGTTGTAGGGACGACCTTCGTTCACCTTCTCAGGGAACACGCCATCTTTGGGATGGAGGTACTCAGTAGTACCGTCGGGAAACACCCGGTAAATTTTGTAGTTGGTGATTTTGAATTTGGCCCGCAGTTGCTGGCCGCCCAAAGCGATGCACTGCTCCTTCCGGGGCAGATGCAGCAAGTTGTCGCCTTGACGCATAATCGCAGCGCCACCAGTAGGCATTTCAAACACCTGCTCCTTGGGGCTAGTCCAAGTGATAGCGTACTTCTCTTCAACTAGCGCCTTGGTCAGCAAGCCGCCGGTGCTGCCGCCGAAGATTGGGGGTTGTCCAGTAAGTTGTTCGGCCATAGATATATCCAAAGGATTTTTACGGCATCGTATCATCGAGACTGCACGCTGTTCTCGAAATTGTAAGGAAAATTAACAGTTTTTTGGCGATCGATCTATTCTGATAATTGATAATTAGTAGTTAATAATTGATAATTGATAATTTCCACCAAAGTTATAAAACCAAATTAGGCAGCACGAATCCCGAAAAAATAATCAAAAAAAAACAGCAATTATTCTGGTGCTTGTGGGGCACCAGAATAATCGCACATTCCTCTAATTTCTTCCCACACACGATCGAACAATTTACCGCGTCAACCCTAAGTCAAGAACCAATTAGGGTCATAGCCGCGCGGAATTTGGCTCAAAGCAGTCCAAGTTTCTTGATTGACAATCCCGTCGGCCTCAATCCCAAAGCTTTTTTGAAATGTGCGAACAGCTTTGTCCGTCAAAGTAGCAAAGTCACCGTCAACTTTACCGCCATAATGCTTGGAAATTTTGAGAACTTCCTGAACAGTAGCGACTGCTTCCCCAGAACTTCCCAATCTGAGTACCGGCATATTAACTGGAGCACCAGTATAAAGCGCCTGCCAAGTCAGCGGCCCGACAATGCCGTCCGGCGACAAGAAAACCCGAAACTGAAACAGCTTCACAGAAAATTCAATTGCTTTGTTAAAAATTCCTTTAGCAGGATGCCGATAAAGTTGCAACTTAATTAGCAGTTGTTCGAGTTCCAATACCGCTTTACCTTGAGAACCTAATTGTAGTTGTGGCTGGTTGGGGATAGCTTGGGTAGATTTCATCTGAGTTGTAAGTAACGCAATAGCCTTGAACTATTGGGAATATACGTGTCACAAAAATCTTTTTCCGGGCTAAACAAGTAAAATTTTCATGTTATATATGTATTTTGAACTTTTCATTGCAGGATATTGCCATGCGAAAAATATCGCGTTTTTTGGTCGTGTTCCTCAGTGCTTTGCTCCTATTGGGTATCGCATTTGCGTTTGATATTCCCAAGGGATTAGCCCGATCGGCGATGGACTATGAAGTTTGGGCATCGGATCAGTCCAATTCTCAAGCAGGAGCTAGCGCTCCTGGCGTCAGCGGAAGCTTCATCTGGATTTGGGACAGTCGGGATTTGAATCGACAAGTCAAAACTGGCAAACCCGCT
The DNA here is from genome assembly GCF_036701035.1 of Microcoleus sp. Pol7_B2. Lineage (NCBI taxonomy): Bacteria > Bacillati > Cyanobacteriota > Cyanophyceae > Oscillatoriales > Microcoleaceae > Microcoleus > Microcoleus sp. Pol7_B2. The sequence continues at coordinate 106,156 of NZ_JAUBQB010000013.1, forward strand.
GCACCGATCGGTTGTGATGGTCGTAATCGACCTGGCACCGGTCCGTGCAATTTATACGATGTCTTCCCCACCAGTTTGAAAGAGTATGATACCAATGGACTGACGGGTAATACGCTCGGTAATGTATCAGGTTTTGGGCGGTTGCATGGGGTTTTGTCAGACCCACAGAATCGTTATCTGAACGCCAGCTTTTTTGCCCCAGATGGCGGCTATGTTGGGATTATTGATGGCGAGACAAAAGAAGCTGTGTCACTGTTTCGGGTTTCCGGGACCTCGGCAGGTCGATCGGTCCATATGACATTCTGGAACACCAATGGTTCAGCATTGCTGATTGCTAACTTGAACGGTAAAGTGCTGGAGCGAATAGACATTCAACGCGATCGTGGTGGCAAAATTATAAACGCTGTGTTTAACAAATCGGCTTCATTAGGGGTTGGGAAAAATTTACAAATCTCGGATCAACCCAAGGTTTACCTCGGCAAGAATAGCCAGGGTCGATCGATGATCGGTAGCATTACGGGGAACTACGATTTGCAAGCTTTAGGCAACCTCACACCCAACGGACTCTGTAAGGAAAATGGCTGCGGCACCGGATCGGATGCCCCTCTCGGTGGACGTCCGATGAATATGATTATTTGCCCAGTTCCTGCCGATAACGGTAAGGTATTTGTCAGTTTTTCAGGGGGCGGGTTGATGGTGGCTGATGCCAAAACAACTCCTATGTCGATCGTGGGTGAATATAGCAACCAATTCTTCAATGGCGCAGGTTGTGGCGGTGTGCAAGTTAGTAAGAATATGTGGTTGAATACGGGCGTGGGAACCTCGGCAGCCGGTGCAACCCAATCGACCTATACAATTTATGACATCAATACTCAGGCCTTCGGCAAAACCGCGAATGCACCGAATACACCCGCACCGCGAGTGATTTTCAAAGATCCCAACAACACGGCAACAGGTGGTAATAGCAGTGGTCAAGCCTCGAACAGTACCGGACAGCTTCCCGGTGTTTCAACGCGCCGTGACGCCCACGGGATTGCCCAGACCCTGGACGGTCTCTACGTTCATGCCGCCGATCGAATTCAAAATCGGATTGAGGTATTCAATACCAAAACCTTGGCGATAACTTCCTATGACCTCACCTCCGCTGATGGGAAGGGTAACAACATCGGTCCTTGTGCATCGACTTCAGTGCCGGATTATCCCCGATCCCTATCGAACGATCCCGCACCGGATCTGATGCAAGCAACACCAGATAATAAATACTTGGTTGTGGCATTACGGGGACCGATTCCAGTTTCAGTCGATCATGCCTCGCAAGGGAGTTGTCCTGGGATCGGTGTGATTGAGTTGACGCAGCGCGGGGCATCCGGGAAGTTGGTGAGCGTTTTGCGCGCATCGAATACCGTCGATACTGTGAAAGTCGATATTCCAGCACCGGGTGGCTATGCTTATCAGGGTAACGAACATAGCGATATTCATAACATCGCAATTCGCCAGAAGCATCATCCTGGGGGCAGCATATTCGATTTCCATATTAAGCCATGAACCATGTTTAGGGGTGTGGTGGATTTCAAGGCGATTCAGGAGGCTTCTGGCCTCTTCGAGTTTAAAGGTCTTAGCTGATCGCCCCATTATACAAGTCCGATGCAATCGGACTTGATATGACTCCTAAGGACTAAAGTCCTCACTACAAACCATTTAGTTGACATTTGACAGATGTGAGTTCTAATCAACAATTCGCAATGCCCAATGCCCCATTTCCAATTCCCAATGCCCAATTCCTATCAATCTAAACAATCGGAATAGTAAAGTGAAATTCACTTCCTCGGTCTTTTCCTGCGGAATCTACCCAAATTTTACCGCCCCAGCCGGCAACAATCTGTTTGCAAATTGCCAATCCCAAACCTGTACCGCCGGCGCTGCGGCGCAAAGCTCCTTCTTCTTGATAAAATCGATCGAACACTACTTTTAAACTGTTCGCCTCTATTCCCCTCCCCGTATCGGCTACGAGCACTTCCACCATCCGAGAACCGTTGCATTTCGCTCGCACTGTCACGCTTCCTTGAGGTGTGGTGAATTTGCAAGCGTTGTCTAAGAGTTTGGAGAGCACCTCCACCAACCACTCTCCGTCAGCTTGCACTAAAGGCAATTCTGCCGACACCTCGGCGATAATTTCCGGTAACTGTTGATCGACAGTGCGCGATCGCACGCTGCTGAGGGCCAAATCAACGCATTCTTGCAGCGTCAGCGATTCTACATTCCATTGAACTCGCCCGCTTTCTAAGTGAGAAAGAGTTAAGAAATCCTGCACGAGTTTCCGCATTCTATCGGCATCGCCGAGGGCAGTTTCTAACATGATTTGCCGCAATTCGGCAGGCATATCTGGTTCGGAGTTCAAACTTTCCAAACAAACTTGAATCGTAGAAAGAGGGGTGCGGAGTTCGTGTCCGGTGATGGCAATTAGATTGCTGCGTGTGCGGTCTAATGCTTCTAATTGTTGGTTGAGTTCTTCTAAATGAGCGTAGGTTTCTGCTTGAATTAAGGCTGCTCCGAGTTGGGTGGCGATCGCCTCTACTAAAGCAATTTCGTCTTCTTCCCAAGGTAAAACCGAGCGGCACTGGTGCATTTCCACCATTCCCAAAACCCGCCCCTGATAAAGCACTGGCACCATTAACCAAGAGACAATTTGCCAATTTTTTACAGTTTTTTTCAGGGATTTTGTATTGACAATCAGCGGGTGTTGTGATGTGTCTTGGATGTAAACTCGCTCTTGCCGCGCCACCGCGTCGCTCCATATTTGATTTTCCTGCAACAGCCAAGTCTGATCCAGCATGGAACTAGCGCCCGGACGCAAAAACTCGCGATCGATTTTGACCGCCACCTCTGTGGCCTTGCACCGATAAATCAAACACCGGCTTGCCGACAGGGCAGTGCCCAGTTCTTGCACTGCGACTTCGACGATTTCTTGTGGGTTGAGAGACTGCCGCATTGCCGTGGTAATTAAGTTTACCAGGCGTTCTTTGCGTTCCTGAGCGGCGATGGCGCTGTATGCTTTGAGCAGTTTGTGCTGGCCTGCTTGCAAGTAGGTTACTAAGCGTTCGGTAAAAGCATCGCTCAATTTGGGATTGGGAATTTTTGAGTTTTTTCTCGTACTTATGTCTGGTTTGGCGGCTTTGGAAGTGGCGGATTTCCGCGTTTTTTTCGGTGTTTTGAGCTTGTAAGTAGTTCGCGCTCGATCGATCTTTTCGGCCAATTCCGGGCGATAATTGACAATTCTATCGAGCAACAATGCGGCCGCTTTGGAGCTGACCTCGCGATCGAACGTCCAAATTCCTTCAAATCTGCGAGCTTGATCCATCAACAGTGGCCCGCGATCGTCCTGGTTGTCGATCGGCACAATTTTTTCTTGACAAATCAAGCAAGTTGAGTATTGTTGGCCCAGCACCACTAAGTGCCACTCTTTACTTAATCCGTCATCCGGTGCAAATGCCACAGTTTCGTGACACTCCGAAGCATTTTTAAAGTCAGTTTCCGGTGCTGCCAGCACGTATACCTGAGACGAGCGTGAGGCAATTCGCCGGTAGCGGTGAGCTTCCTGGCGGTAGAAGCGCTCTCGCTGAAAGCTTGCAATGACTAGCGGTTCGTCGTCGGAACCCGCCAAAACTAAGTCTTCCATTGCGTGAGACAGGGCTGTCATGGAAGATTTGAAATAAATTTGTGCCCGCAGTTGGGGCAAAGCTTGCAGAAGTTCTGCCAGTAGCGAAATAGGGACGATCATCTAGCCTTAAACGTGCATTTTTGCCGATGACAAAACAGGATCGATAGGAGGTTTAGAGCGATCCCTTTTCAGTATCTGATACATTTATGCTTCATAACACGACTGTTTAAGTCATATCATGCTAGGCATATCATTTAGACGAATCTAAGCAGAGGTATGCCTCCAAGACCTTGAGTTCATCCCAAAGTCACCTGTTTTTACCTCTAGGTTTTGACGCCAACTCATCTATTCAGGGTTCGATTCGGGCGTTAGGACTCTCACCATTCAGACTTGTTAGGCACCGCTTGCGGATCTCTTGCATTATACTATTCTTGAGCTATTTGATATCAGCGCCATCTTTATCGGTTTTTGGCTAATCGGTTTTTGGCGATCGCTCTGGCTAATCGGCAATTAAACTTTCAAAAATCACAAATAATTGGCCATTAGCTAAAAACTAACGGCCAATTATTGTGAGGACTTATATCCAATCTGGTTAGATTCGGAATGATGCCAAGGATGCTCGGAAAATTATTATGCCGATGAAGCGCGGAAACGATTTTCACCAAAATCTATGAAGAAAAAGGGTTTCGGACACCTAGCGTGTAAATCCTATTTTTTTTTTGAGGCATCGCCCCTAAGTATAAATGCTGCCGCTGTGGTTGTCTTAGGCTAGTTCGCCCCCTTCGTCGCTGCCGCCCGGAGATGATTTGTAGAGAGCATCTAATTGTTCGCGGGCGTCTTGGACAGTCAGCGAACGCATCACTAACAGGGGCTCATTGACAATGTGGCCGTGTTCGTCTAAAAGTTCTGGATGGGGTACAGATTGAGAGCGAGGATGGGATGCGTGGCGATTATTTGCCATGAATTGTTGAGGGCGCTGGGACTCCATACCTACGGTGACTAGACTGCGGATTAAGTTACCGACTGCCAGAAAGGCAAGAACGGTAAAAGCTAAAATATAAAGCAGGTGCAACATTATTTTCTCCTCCGGGCTAAACAGCCACACAGCAATTTACAAAGGTGTTTCAGCAAGTAATAACTTATTAACTGGAAATATGTTTGAGGTTGTCAAGTCAGCCCCTACATTTCCAAAGGTTTGGGGTTTGAGTGCAAGTTTAACTTGAACTCGCTTCCTTATTTTCCTGGGTGAGCTGACTGCAATGAGCGAAAACGCGACGATACTTGCCAGCATTCGGCGAGCAGTCGGTGCCACGGCATCAGTGCTGCTGTTTCAATCCCAACTTGACCTCCGGTTGCTTGAAATAGAGCTGTAGCCGCGCCTACTTCTTGGTGAGCCTGTTTGACTCGCGCCAGCAAGTCAGATTGATCTTCGTCGCTGAGAAAGGGAATTTCTTCAGTTTCTAAGAGCTTTGCCGATCGAGCGAACCAGTAATTGAAATCCTCTAACAGCGGTTCCAGTAACGCTTTGAGCAATTCGGGCTCGGGCAAGTTGGAATTAAGCATGGATCAAAATTGGGTTATTTATCTATTATAGTCTTAGACGGTCTTTACAAATTGTAACATATTTTTAACAAAAATTCAATAATTTAATCACAATTAGCAGGTGGGTGTGAATAAATTTAACTGTGCCAGCAGCGATTTTTGAGTCGAAATCCCAAATTCTGCAATATCCGCTCAGACTCGCTAGCAATAGCTCATAGCAGAAGGAAGTTCGGCAACGGATTCGCTTTCTTCGGATGTAACGGATGTAACGGATGAAAGAAAGAAAAAAGAAGGAAGAAAAAAACTATGCCCAATGCCCTGTTTGGCCAATGCCCTGTTTGGCCAATGCCCTGTTTGGCCAATGCCCAGAATGACCTAATTTCCCGGAGTGTCCGCCAGTCGGAAGTCGGCGCTTGCTGTCCCAATCTGAGTAAGATAGAAGCAACTGCAACTAAATTAATTGCTAATTCAGCCGATGTCTAGCTCAGAATCCATGTCCCCTCCAGAAGAGTCCGTTAAGATTGAGTTGCCCCGCACGAGTGAGTCGGAGGCACTAAAAAAAATTCGCCACACCACCTCCCACGTTATGGCGATGGCGGTGCAGAAGTTATTTCCCAAGGCGCAAGTAACGATCGGCCCTTGGATTGAAAACGGTTTCTATTATGACTTTGACACTCCCGAACCTTTTACGGAACAGGATTTAAAAGCCATTAAAAAAGAGATGATCAAAATCATCAACCGTAAATTGCCTGTAATTCGAGAAGAAGTCAGCCGCGAGGAAGCGGAACGCAGAATTAAGGAGATTAACGAACCTTACAAATTAGAAATTTTAGAAGGTTTGATCGAACCAATTACTATTTACCATGTGGGCGAGGAATGGTGGGATTTGTGCGCCGGGCCTCACTTAGAAAATACCAGTGAGTTGAATCCAAAGGCGATCGAGCTAGAAAGCCTAGCAGGCGCTTACTGGCGCGGCGACGAAACCAAAGCTCAATTACAGCGCATTTACGGTACTGCTTGGGAAACTCCCGAACAATTAGCAGCATACAAACACCGCAAAGAAGAAGCATTAAGGCGCGATCACCGCAAATTAGGCAAAGAATTAGGCTTGTTTATCTTTGCCGATCCGGTGGGACCTGGTTTGCCTTTGTGGACGCCAAAAGGCACTGTTTTGAGAAGTATTTTAGAAGATTACTTGAAACAAGAACAAATCAAGCGCGGCTATTTGCAAGTTGTGACTCCGCACATCGCTAGAGTCGATTTGTTCAAAATTTCTGGACATTGGCAAAAATACAAAGAAGATATGTTTCCGCTGATGGCGGAGGATGAGGAAGCAGCAGCAAACGAACAGGGTTTTGTGATGAAACCGATGAACTGCCCTTTCCACATCCAAATTTACAAAAGCGAATTGCGTTCCTATCGCGAATTGCCGATGCGGTTGGCGGAATTCGGCACAGTTTACCGCTACGAACAATCGGGAGAATTGGGCGGTTTAACGCGGGTGCGCGGCTTTACGGTGGATGATTCCCACTTATTTGTGACGCCGGAACAATTGGATGCAGAATTCTTGAATGTGGTGGATTTGATTCTGTCAGTATTCAAGAGTCTGCAACTGAAAAACTTTAAAGCGCGTTTGAGTTTCCGCGATCCGAACAATTTAGAGAAATACATCGGTTCCGATGAAGCTTGGGAAAAGGCTCAAGGTGCAATCCGCCGCGCGGTGGAAACTTTGGGAATGAATTATTTTGAGGGAATTGGGGAGGCGGCTTTTTACGGGCCGAAACTCGATTTCATTTTCCAAGATGTCTTGGATAGAGAATGGCAATTAGGAACTGTTCAGGTAGATTACAATTTGCCCGAACGTTTTGATTTGGAATACGTTGCTGAAGACGGCACTCGCAAGCGTCCGGTGATGATTCACCGCGCTCCTTTCGGTTCTTTGGAACGTTTGATCGGAATTTTGATCGAGCAGTATGCAGGCGATTTTCCGCTGTGGTTGGCGCCGATTCAGGTGCGGTTGTTGCCTGTCAGCGCCGAGTTTTTGCCGTTTGCGAAGGAAGTGGCGGCGAAGATGAAGGCGCTAAATATTCGCGCTGAAGCTGATGAGGATAGCGAGCGTTTGGGCAAGTTGATTCGCAATGCTGAGAAGGATAAAATTCCGGTGATGGGTGTTGTGGGTGCAAAGGAAGTTGAGGCGAATAGTTTGAATATTCGGACTCGGGCTTCTGGGGAGTTGGGGGCGATTTCGGTTGATGAAGTGATTGGGAGGTTGCAGGCTGCTATTAGCAGTTACGGCGATTTTTAAGCGATTAAAATCGCAGATTTTAGAACGGGCGTCTCGCCCGTCCCACAATTCACTTAATGGGCGTCTCTCCCCTTCCACAATTCACTTAAGGGGCGAGACGCCCGTTTCACAATTAATACAAATGATAAGCTGTTGTGCATTTAATTTTCACAATCCTCTCCGTTGCCTTTGCGTGCAGGTGATGCTGAACCAATTGTAGATTTACAAGCGTTATTAAAGGGGGTTTACGATCGCCCCGCCAAGGACTTTAGAATAGATTATATCGCCGTATCAGTTCCCCCGCTGTCCGAAACTTAAGCTGCTGGGGCGGATGTTTTGTTGGAGGAGAGGGTATTGATCGAATTATAGAGGGAGGTTTAAGTGCGATCGCCCCCATATAAATTGCTGAGATATAATTAGATGGCGTAGAGTGGCAATAGAAAGTAATGGCAGATATTCAAATCAGCGTCGAATGACAAGATGCAGTTGCTGCTAAAGATGAACTGTTTGCGATTTCTGGCTTGTCGGGAAATTGGGAAACAACCGGGGATGATGAAAAAGAGGGAACTTTAATAATCATCCGCTTACGATCCAGAGACAATTCCAGAACTAGGAGAACTAGATGAACTACAAATCTTTATATGATAAAAAAAACAATCTGGGTGTGGACACCAGTAGATTACTTTAGACCAGGTATTCTAGGATGGCTATTAGGAGACCGAGCGTCCTAAAACGTTTGAACCTTTGTGGGATGTAGTTAGTAGATGGGGATGCTATTTTTATGTGACGGATGGCCCGAAAGTTTATGCAATGTTTATTCCAGATGTAAACCAAATTATGTGCCCAACTTACATGACTTGCGGTTGAAGGTGAAAACACAAAATTAAGACACTATCTGGCTCGCTTAAAACGAAAGACTTTTTGTTATTCAGGCAGCCGAACAAATGCTCAGATATCCAATTAAACTACTTATTCAGTATGTCAAGTTTAATGATGTTCCCCTTCCCTATTCAATTAATTATTTCGAGCGAGCATTAGTCACCGCACGCGATAGCTAAACCATACCCCTATTCAGCAACGCC